>JAGLBQ010000063.1 GCA_023146675.1 Cocleimonas sp.
CGATGAAATATAAAATAATTGTAGCGGGTCCAGTTGGGGCAGGTAAAACGACAGCAGTCAACTCTTTGACAGATGATAATGCATTTATGACTGATGCTGCTGTTAGTGATGAGGTGACTAAGAAGAGAAAATCAAACACGACGGTTGGAATGGACTTTGGTGTGGTGCGCCTGAATGATAATGATGTGGCACATGTGTATGGTACACCAGGACAACAGCGTTTTAATTTTATGTGGGAAATTCTCTCTGAAGGTGCGCATGGTCTGATTTTGCTGTTTGATAATACACGTAATTATCCTTTTCGTGATTTAAAGTACTTTACAGAAAGTTTTTCAGATTTAATTGCCTCTCGGGTTTTAGTTATTGGTGTAACACGCTCTGATGTCTCAAATGAAATCCCATTAGAGGCTTATCAACAATGGCTAAAAGAGTTGGGTCTAAATACTGAAGTGCGTTTTGTGGATGCGCGTGAAAAAGATGATATTGAACAGTTAGTTCATACGTTAGTAGAGCAAGTATCCATCCAGCAACAACAAAGTAGTGTTTCAACATTAACGTCTGATACAGACAAAGATTCCATTGAAAAGGCTTTAAAAGCAAGTGCTACAGAGAATTTGACTGCAGGTGCAGCTTTTTCCACAGCTGCAATGGGTGATAAAAGAAAGCTTGTTGTGGGGAAAGGTGCTACTGATGGTGAGCTAACCAATGAACAAGATAAGGAAGCGTTACATTATGCACCTGCTGACTCTTTCCATTTTGATGAAAATGCCATGCAGCAAGTGGCAACATTGCAGGATGTTGAAGGGGTGACATTAACCAATTCTTATGGAGAGCTATTGCACTCAACCATTAATGATGATGATATCAATGAATTCATCGCATTTCTATCGGGTATAACACCAGCGTTAGAAGATGCGAGCGGCATGGGGGTAATTAACAGGATTATGTTAAGAGGTCCGCTTGATGAAAATTTAACTGTCTTTGTTGAGAAAGAGCGTTCTTTAGGGGTGAGTTCAAATAAGGCAACGTCAGTGCCAGCGCTCAGTCAAAAAATAGAAGATATGCTACAGTGGGTTTAGCAATTTAATGAAAAGTATACTAAAAAATATCGCGATATTGCGTGGCGTCAATCATGTGTGCATTTATCAGGAGGGAAAGGAGCCTGTCTCAAACTTTCCTGAGAGTTTTAATGAATCGATGATGCTATCGCATGGTTTGATTGATCAAGTTTTTTCTGCACTAAAGGCCATTGATAAATCACATAATGAAATTTATTTTTCTATTGGGGATAAATTTCTGGTTGCCTATTTACTTGATGAAACGTGTATTGCGCTTTTATTGACAGAAAAGAAAATTAATTTTCCACTGCTCAATATGGGAATTAAATCAGCTACCATGAAGGTAAGGCGCATAATTAAAGATGAAGCACGGAAGAATATAGCACAACAAGTAGCCGCTCCCATACAGCAGGTTAATGTTGAACAGGTTGAAGCTGTATCAGGAGATGTTGAGCTTCAGGCGATGCTAGAGAAGTTATCAGAAATATTAAAACAATATTTAGGTCCAGCAGCTGTATTTGTGTTTGAGGATGATGTTGTAAAGTGGCGTAGAACTTATGTGCAAAGCCGTGAAAATTTGCCGCACTTGGTTGAAATTATTAAAAAAGAATTAGATCCAAATACGGAACAAGCAGGATTTTTACAACAGGCACAGGTCGTTATTGGGGTGAGTATTGCTTAAAATACTTTCTTTTTTTAGAAGTGTCATTGATATAAATATTAAAAAACAACCAAAAATAGTTGCGTAATAGGAAAAATAAGGTTACAAAATAACGGGCTTATTGAAATTAATGATAGGGATATTAGGGAAAGTTTATGAAAATAGGTGTAATGTTCTTTAGATTATTTATTTTAGTAATTTCAAATGGCTTACTGTTGCTACCAGCAGCATCTTTTGCAGAAAATAAAGTGGGCATTACCAAAGACCTAAAAAGCCTTGAAATAAAATATGCAGGAAAGACAGTTGTTATTGAGCGAATCCAAGATACAAAAAACAAGCTAACCAATGGTTTTGCAAAAACATCACGCGTTTGCCCTCCTTTTTGTATACAGCCTATTACAATTCATCCTGACGTAAAAACGGTGGGTGAAACTGAGTTATTGGCTTTTATTGATAATGAAGTACAAAATAGTAAAGGTTTGTTGATTGATGCTAGACTGCCAGATTGGTTTGAAAAAGGAACGATTCCAGGTTCCATCAATATTCCTTTTAGTATTTTAGATGGCGGCATGGAAAATGATCACGCCAAAAAAATTCTTAAATTACTGGGTGCAACAGAAACAGGTGATGAGTGGGATTTTGGCAATGTGCAATCACTAATGCTGTTTTGTAATGGTCTATGGTGCGGGCAATCTCAACAGGCAATTAAAAACCTGATGTTGATGGGCTATCCTGCAAAAAAATTGTTCTGGTATCGGGGGGGCATGCAGTCATGGCAGTTATTGGGATTGACGGTTGTAACCCCTTAGGAAATAGGCATTGAATATGAAATTCATAATACATACTTTTTTATTCGGTTCTTTGCTGGCATTAGGTGTTCAACTTGCCTTAGCAAAAGATAATGCGTTATTGGATGCTTTAAGTGCTGAGGCAAATAATACTAGCATGAAAGAAGATAAAGCACTGAAGGGGTTAGATTCTGAGCCATCTATCGTCCCTAAAGATATAATCGATTATGATGCCTTAGAGACAAAGGTTGCACAACAGATTAAAAATTTGCTAAAAGAATCTGGCGACGGTGCAGATAAAGAAAAGTCAGGCAAAAAGTTTGCCGATGAATTAGAAAATGTTGTCTCTTCCGCTTTGTTGCAAGGCAATAAAATGGATGATATTCGCTCTGCAGTAACCGCTGCAATGGGTGATATTAAGAAAGCTAGCGCAAAGGCAGGAGATGCTTCTAGCGCCATGCTTGAGTCAGCAGGAAAAGCACTAGAAAGTATTGTTGCTGAAAAGAAAGATAATACGATACAAGTTGAGCTAAGTTCAGTGGTTCCAGAAAATCCAATTATTATTGCTAATACGGTGACAGTGCTTGAAGGTGAAAGTCTCTATAAAATTGCACAACGTGTTTATGGTAGTGGCAATAAGTATCTTGATTTATATAAGGCAAATAGAGATGTGTTAAGTAGCCCTAATATGCTTCGTATCGGGCAAGTCTTAAAAGTACCTTAAATCTGAGTTCTTAACGGATAACTCCCCCCAGTTATCTAGGTTTTCTTGTTCTAAACTGGTTTGGCGATTAGTCTTTTCCTCCCCCACTTAATAAAGACACCCCAATATATAAATGAAACTATCACAACCCCTAAAAATATTCCCAACGGCTCTGCATGCTTGCTCCTATTTACCTGCTAGAATTGCAAGAAATGCAGTGATTGATCCTAAGTTTCCAATGTCTCCCTCTGTCTATGATTATTTGATCAAGTCAGGTTTTCGACGCAGTGGTCAGCAAGTTTATAAACCTTATTGTCAGTCATGCACTAAATGCGCAACAACACGTATAAATGTGACTGAGTTTAAAGCAAGTCGCAGTCAACGTCGCAATTGGAGAATTAATCAAGATATCGTTGTGGTAATTAATGATGCTGATTTCAATGATGAATATCTGCCGCTCTATGCAGAATATTTGGCTGATAGGCATGAAAGTGATGACTATGAAGGTGTCGATGAATTTTTAACATCAGACTGGTGTAATACGCAGTTTATTGAATTTCACTTGGACGACAAATTAATAGGAGTTGCAACAATTGATGTTCTTGAGTCAGGATTATCAGCCGTTTATACCTTCTTTAATTCGGTTGGTGCTAAGCGAGGTCTGGGTGTATTTGCTGTATTATGGGAGATAGAGCAAGCTAGAAAACTAGGTTTAGAATATGTCTACCCTGGTTATTGGATTAAAGATTGCAAAAAGATGAGCTATAAAAGCCGCTATCAACCAATAGAAGGCTTAGTTGATGGTATGTGGCGCTTACTACCAAAGGAGTAAAAATTTCAATTTTTGAGTAGAATAAAATAAATCGCTGACTCTTTTTCAACATTAAAGAGTTTCAACTTAAATTTGCTGGTTGACAACGGAATGTCTAAAGCCAAAAATTGTAAGGTCAGTGAAAATTAACTAACTGATTTTTCAAAATTATTTTCAATGGAAGATTGCTAACGTGGGATCATCGTTAAGACTTATATTTCTAATAATCTCTCTTTCTGCATTTGCAGTGAGTTTAAAACAGTTAGCAGGACATTGGGAGTATGAAGAAGCACCTGCTGATACACATCAGTTAATGACTAGTCATATTAGCGCACAAGTGTTGCACAAAAATATAACAACTGCAATTAATAATGGGCATTTTGATGACGCACGCATGTATATTAGTATTGGTAAACAACATGGCTATGGCTTGTATTACGAGCAATACCAACAACAATTACGTGAACAAGATACTAATGGTCGCAGAATAAAAGACAATGTAGGTAATTTTGTTGGTGGCTTTGTGTCAGGAAAAGGCAGCTCAGGTGCAGGCGTTGCAGGCGCAATTGCTGCTGATTTTACCGTTGTGGGTGATGTGCGTGATTTGCATACAGAATATACTCACTATCAAAAAAAGGAACCAGTTGATGAGTTAGTCGCAACCTTATCGGGTGTTGGGATTGGTCTAACCGCTTTGGCAATAGGGACCGCAGGCTCCGCAGCACCCGCAAAAGCAGGTGTTTCGCTCGTTAAAATGGCTAAAAAAACACGTCAACTAACGCCTCCCTTTCAAAAGCAACTATTACGCATGGCAGGCAATGTTTTTGACTGGAATGGTTTTTTAAAAGCGACACAAAAAGGGAAAGGAATGAAAAGTGTTGTGCGTTCTGCTAAAAAAGCTTATCACCCTAAAGCAGTTAGACCCTTAGAAAAAATGGCAGGGCAGGTGAGTAAAATTCACAAATCAAGCTCGGTAGCCGATACTTTACATATGATGAAATATGTAGAATCCACAAAAGACTTGAGGCATTTAGCCAAAGTCACCGCAAAGCATGGTAAAAATACGAAAGGTTATTTAGCGCTACTTGGAAAAGGCGTATTGCGTGGCGGAAAAATTATTAAAAAGACAGTGGGATTTTTTATAGGCTTGCTTAGTACGTTGGTTTCTTTTCTTTTTAGTGTTCTTTTTCTTTTTCCTACTAAAAAGAAAAAATCGGCTACAAATTAGCTAATAATAAAGCGATGGGTGAGTTTTTAGTCCTAACAATATGGTTTATTTTTATTGCGTTGACATTTCTGAGCGCGCAATAAAAATCCAAGCGATCAAACTCCCTAGCAGAGCAACAACCCCTGAAAGTAAAAAGGTAGTCATTGCACCAACAGAGTCCCATCCATAGCCACTTAATAAATTTCCTGCTACACCACCAATACCAAAACATAACCCTGCATATAACGCCTGTCCTCTGCTTTGTAACCGTCCTGGGAATAAATCATGCACCAAGTGGATGGCGGCGGCGTGAAATAGCCCGAAGCTGATGGCATGGAGAGTTTGTACGAATAATAGTATTGCTAAGTAATCTACAAAAAAAGCCAATAATACCCAGCGTAATGCCGTTCCTAGTAGGGCTATAGTTAATAAAAATCCTGCATTATAGCGTTTTAAAATACGGTGCATAACAATGAACAAGATGATTTCTGCAATGACGCCTAGTGCCCACATCCAGCCTGTAACAATGGATGAATAACCATGATCAATGAGGTAAATACTGAGAAAGGTGTAATAAGCACCGTGACTCGCAACTTGTAATGTGCAAACAACTAAGAATGCCATTACCACAGGTTGGCGCACTATTTGCCAAATGTTTTTCTGTGAGAGAGGTTTTATGGGATACGGTTTGTCACTAATAATAAAGGTTGCTACGCTCATGAGCAGTAGGGAAGCAAATAAGAGGATTGGAATTATCCCGTATCCATAGATTTTAAATACTAAGGGTAAAGTGATTACAGCAATAATAAAACCGACTGAACCCCAGATGCGGATATGACTGTATTCTGCGACATGATCGCCTAAATAATTGAGGGTTAAACCTTCAAATAAGGGCAGGCAAGCATTCCAGAAGAACCCAAAACAGGTGACAATGAGAGCGACCCAGTAATAATCATTCTGGATAAAAATCCCTGCAAAAAAGAAGGTAGATAAAAAGGCGGTGATGCGAATAATGGAAATACGCTGTTCACGATGGTCAGCCAGCCAGCCCCAAAGATAGGGTGCGATAATTTTACTTGCCATTGCAAGTGCCATTATTTCGCCAATTTCTCCTGCGCTAAAGTGTAAATATTGAAGATATAACGACCAGTAAGGTACAAAAACCCCAAGTGCAGTAAAAAAGAAAAGATAAAATATCGACAGGCGATAATAGGGATAATCCCTGTCTTTATTAAACATTTATTAAATTATTGTGCTAGCGCGGTAGCTTGCTTGTTATTAGTAATATTGGATACTTCTGGATTTGGCATTTTATTGGCATACCAAAGTCGTGCGCGCAAACCCCATGCACTAGTCATACCCACTTCACGAAAACGAATATTGCCATTGGCATCAAGAATAAAGGAGGTAGGAACACCTGTAACACCGTATAACTTAGCCAAACGACTTTCAGGATCAGAAATAACAGACCAGCTTTCTAGCCCTTGTTTTTTCAGGTATTTTTCAATATTCGCTTTATCACCTGATTGATAGGCAATTGTTAATACAGGCCAGTCTTTTGCAATGCCAGTAATACTGCCTTCTTCTAACTTACAAAATGGACACCATGTTGCCCAGAAATGCAGTAACACAGGTTTACCTCGATATTTTTTAAGTTCTGTAATTGTTCCGTCCATTAAAACGCCTTGAATTTCAGGTGCTACACCCGACACCATGCTACGCTGCTGCCAAGATCTAAAGGCGATAATAAGCATAACAATAATTAAAAAATCTATGAGATATCGAAACCATTTCGCTTTTTTCTTTTTTGGTTTTTCTTCTGGTTTTAGAGTCGTTTGCGGCATGTTTTTTCCTGATTTTTAAGTAGCGGAGGATTGTATCATAGACCTTGATTAATACTCTTACCAAAATAATGGGGTATTAATAGAGTTGGTGAAAAAATTAAGAAACCATAGCGCGTCATTTTATCGGGAAAAGATAACCAACCCTTTACAATAGTAATACCATCATTCATATCTTGATAAGCCTATATTTTAATAAGCCTATATTTTAGGTTTTTCAAAGATATATTGATTAATAAAATTAAACACAAGGCAATAAAAATGCGATATTGGATAGCACTAGTAATAAGTATTTCTGCTTTTTCAGTAATGACTGCGGACACAGTATTTAGTTGGAAGGATGCAAAAGGTATTGTCCATTATGGGGATTCTCCGCCTGAATCAGCCAAGGCTAGGGCTGTTGATCTTCCTGAGCTAACAGTTATCGAAAATTACGATAAGCTTTACAAGCCTGTTTTAACCCTAGAAGAGCGCGGTATTACGAAGAAGGAAAAGGTGATTTATGCAAAGTTTTCTATTTTAGCACCTAAAGACAAGCAAGCAATTCGTGCAAATGATGGTGATGTTACCGTCATGCTATCGCTTAAACCAAAACTATTGCCTGAACATACATTAAGCGTATTTTTAGATGGAAAAAAAATGGCAGAAGGTGATTTGCGTATGGTGAATTTAACCAATCTAAATCGTGGTGATCACAAGGTGTATGCTGTCATTAATGGTAAAAAAGGTAAGCAAATTAGAAAAGGCAAAGAGATTGTTTTTACGGTGATTCGTCGGTAAATACTTTATTCTTAAATTTTCCCACAAAATATAGTATACCCAACGGATAGTAAGGCAGGAATAAATAGCTCTCCTCATGGTGTGACTTCATTATGGAGTAAATAGCAATGAACATGTGCTAGCCCTATTAGCCGCGCTGTGGGGCAGATTGGAAGTGATGAGAATCATGTTTTATTTGTGATAAAGTAAGTCTTTGGAGTGAACGTTTTTAGTCTTTCAGGTCTCTCTCCATTTATCTTAAAATATATTAAGATTTGATATAATGGGTTACAATGGGTCACACATTTCTAAAAATAATAGTAGATACCAAATGGCAAGAGAACTTAGTTTTACGCACGAGGATACTCGTTTTAGTTTCGCAATTGAGAAGGTTGATCGCTCTAAACTTTATGGATATACCTCAGTAGAAACTACTGATGAAAATAACGCTTTATGTAGTATGGCTTCAATATCCGATGATGGTTTACATATTTTATCAAAAGGCTGCGTTGGCTATACAACTCTCTCTGAAGATGGTCGTTATATTGCAGCGAAAGATATTGTAATCACGAATAAAGAGGGTGAAAAAATTGAGAAATACCCATCATCCTTTAATGAAGATATACCCCTCATCGCTTCAACTATCGAAGAGTATTTGCAATTAAATGTGAAAAGCATTTATGAATTAACACCTTCAGAAGATGATGTTGAAGCAGATGAAACTAATTTACTAGACTTGTTGAAAATGAATAAAGTGTTGAAGTTTAGGTTTTGTTATAGAGCGGGATATGATGCCGATGATGCTTTTATGGTACATAACAATGAAGGTATTTTTATGATCATAGGAAAGCAAAATCCCTTTGAGTTTATTGGTTTAGAACAAAATAACAATCAACAGGTTGAAGAGGAAACGGAAGATGATGACTTTGATTTCGGAATGCTTTAAGAGGTAATAACGGTACAACTACCCCACTCTAAATAACTCTATTATATATAATAAAAATGAATCTAAGACAAATACATATTTCAAACCCTAAAGAAAGAAATAGCTTAGTAGGCTTTAAAGGTTTCCCATTAGTATCAAATACTATAAAAACTGATAAAGAAGGAATACCTACTATTAATAAAAAAATTATGAAAGGTGTCTCAACAACTAGCCTAGATGGACTAAAAGAGGGTATTGGTGATGATTTAGATAAAATCGCTGAAAGCCTTATCGTTTCTGATCCTGAAATAGATATACAAACTCTTGGTAAATTCTTGACGAATACACCAAGAGTTTTAGTTAATGACAGTTTGCAAGTAGTTTATAAGGTCAATAAAAAAGAAAAAGTATTTAATCCAAAAGGTGAGTTAGTAGAAGAAAGAGATGTTAAGCAACTTTTTTCTAATATCTTGGGTGATACACCACTGAAATGGTCTGGAAAGCTACTACCAAAGGAAAAAGCATTTAATAAATTTGTATTTATACGTAGCTATCAATTGCAGCATGATTCTGGTTTGACCTATGATTTCCTTTATGATATTGCAAAAAATCTAAATGATAAAAACAGCCTCATGCTTATCGGTAGTGGGGCTAAAGGCATTGGACCCGTTATCTTTCAAGATGGCGGTACTCCCTTTAAAGTATTTTTGGAAGGACGAGTCAAAGATGATCAATATATGCTATTGATGCATCTTTCTAACTTAGAACTAAAGTCACTAAACAAAGAAAAATAAAATGCGAAATACACAAGATACAAGCAGCAAAGCGATTAATTATAAAAGACAAGTTGCATCAAAATATATTGCTATTGATGTTGATTATATTGATTCAAAATTAAAAGCATTTGATACGTTTATTGTTTCTTTAAAATATGATGGTCATTATTACGCAATTAGTTATGAAAATGAAGAAGCTATCTTAGCCAATAGAAATGGAAAAATACTGGATCGACTGCCGATTCATGAAACTATTGAACAGCAGTTAAAATCAAAAAAAGTTAAACGTGCTTTTATTGCGGGTGAACTCTATTTTTCTGCTAACAATAAACGTACTAGACATTTTGATACAACTAAAGCTAAAGCAAAGGGTGGTGAAGGATTAAAATTTGCTGCTTTTGATATGACTTGTTTAGATGATCAAGATTTATCTGATAATAGCTATTTTGAAAAAATACAACAGCTAGGTAAACTGCTAGAAAAAGAGGCTGACTTTCATCTTATCAAGCACCTTGAAACGGACAGTATTCAAGATGTAAAAGACTACTTTAAAGAGCAAGTGGAAGAGAATGGACAAGAAGGCATTGTTATCAAAACCGATGGTGTCGTCACTTTTAAAGTGAAGCCAAAATATACCTTTGATGCGGTTATTGTGGGTTTTGCCCAAGGTGATGGAGAGCGCTCTAACCTTCTTAGAGATTTCCTACTAGCATTTCGTAAAGAGGATGGTTCATATCAGACATTTGCACATTTAAGCCATGGTTTTAGTGATGAGCAACGAGAACAATTACTCAAAGAGTATCAGAAAAAAGTTGTTAAATCTGACTACACCGAAGTTGCTAGAAATAAATTAGGTTTTCAAATGATCACGCCTGATACGGTTGTTGAGTTTAGCTGTATTGATGTTATCAATCAGGATTCTAAAGGCAATATTAACAAGATGAATCTTCACTATGATGAAGAAAATGGTTACAGCGCTAATTATCAACAAAATACCGTCTCGGTCACTATCCCAGTTTTCTTACGTTTTAGAGAGGATAAGCAAGCAACAATTGAAGAGACTAGTTTTGAACAGATGATGGAAGTCACTTCGTTTGATGATGCAAAAGTAGAAAATGAGAAAAGGGAAGCATCTGAAATTATAAAAAGACAGGTTTATAGAAAAGAGTCTAGAGGCTCTATTATGGTTAAGAAATTTGTTTTGATTGAAACGAAGAAAGAAGATTTTGACTATCCCGCTTATGTGCTTCATGTTACTGATTTCAGCACAGGGCGAAAAGATCCCCTAAAGAAAGACGTCCTTGTTTCAAACTGTAAAAAACAGATTTATGAACTTTATGATGAAGCACATAACAAAGGAATAAAAGCAGGCTGGGAAGAAGTTATTGCTTAAGGGTAACTACCCAACCCTTTCAAGGTAATATTTTGT
>JAGLBQ010000064.1 GCA_023146675.1 Cocleimonas sp.
ACAACAGATCTACGCGAATGAAACGCGATAACAAAGCCTTCAATTGCCAACCGTTTTGCAATCGCAAGTCCTATTCCAGACGTTGAGCCTGTTATAAGTGCAACTCGTTGATTACATTTAGCCACTAATCCCCTGCCCCATTATTAAGGGTAAATCTGCCACCATCTCATTACTAAACGCTGGCGCATCCTTGGTAAAGAGTAAAATCACGGTTGACCCCATATTAAAGCGACCCATTTCCTCTCCTTTTTTTAGACTCACTTCCTGATTTGAATACTCTTTAGAAGACAGCTGCTTTCCTTTAGGGGGTGTAATTAAACCATCCCAAACAGTTTCTATTGCGGCAACATTAATTGCACCCACCAGCACCATTGCCATCTCACCATATTCCGTATCAAATAGTGCCACCACACGTTCATTTCGCGCAAATAAATTCGGCACTGTTCGTGCAGTATGCGGGGCAACGCTAAATAACCGCCCAGGAATATGAATTTGCTGCCTTAACGTACCAGCACAGGGCATATGAATGCGATGATAATCTCTAGGGGATAAATAAATCGTGGTAAACCAACCTTGTGCAAAAATTTTTGCGATTTTGTCATCACCTCCTAATAATGCTTGCGCAGTATAATAATGACCTTTAGCCTGAAATATTTCTCCCTGCTTAATCGTATCTATTTGACTGATACAACCATCAACAGGACTCACCAAATCAGTATTAGCAATGGGTCTTAGCTCTGGTTTAATCGGACGTGTAAAAAATGCATTAAAAGTTTTGTAACTGGTAGGATCAGGATTAATCGCTTGCTGAAGATCCACATTAAATACCTTGCTAAATTTCACAATTGCTTTAGGCACATAAGCAGACTCTATACGCGTTAATTTATAAATAAGTCGTGAAATAGCATGATGAGGTAGAGCGTAAAGTGGCCATGATTTTATATAATCAGTCAATGAAGCGCGCATTTTAGGTTTCCAGAATCTTAAAAATAAGGGATGATACTGGACAGAGGTTTTAAAACAAATATGAATATTGATAATCTAAAAACAGTTAAAGATTTTATCCGCTGGGGTGCAAGCCGCTTTAATGAAGCTAACCTTAGTTACGGACATGGCATGTCTTCTGCACTGGATGAAGCCGTTTATCTGGTACTAAATGCCTTACACCTGCCCGTTGATACCCCTGAAAGCTATTGGGATGGACGATTAACGCCAGCAGAGATAGAAGCCGTAAAAACACTCTTGCTCAAACGCATTAATGAGCGCAAACCCGCTGCCTATTTAACCAATGAAGGCTGGTTTGCAGGGCTGCCTTTTTATGTTGATGAGCGTGTACTCGTACCTCGCTCACCCATTGCAGAACTAGTAGAAACACAATTCGCCCCTTGGGTAGAACCTGATGAAGTCAGCACTATTTTAGATTTATGCACAGGCAGTGGCTGTATTGGGATTGCAAGTGCCTATGCCTTTACAAATGCAAGTGTTGATTTGGCAGATATTTCTCAAGATGCAATTGATGTTGCTAATATAAATATTCAGCGTCATGATGCCTCACAACAAGTAAAAGCAATATGTTCTGACCTATTTAATCACTTAGCAGAAAAAAAATACGATATAATAGTAAGCAATCCACCTTATGTTGATGTCGAGGATATGTCAGCATTAACCGCTGAGTTTTTACATGAACCAGAATTAGGCTTGAGTTCTGGTGAGAATGGACTAGATTTAACATTAAAGATCTTAACTCAGGCGGCTGATTATCTAAACGACAATGGTATTCTTGTGGTTGAAGTGGGTAATAGTCAATACGCATTGCAGCAACAATTCCCCAATATACCCTTTCATTGGTTGGAATTTGAACGCGGTGGAGATGGGATATTTTTGCTAGATAAGCATCAATTGGAACTATTTTTTGGGGATGGAGGAACAAATGGATAAAAACGCAAATATGTTTTCACTTGAAGAAAAAAAAGGACTTGGCAGCGAACACCACACTTTATTTATTGAGGATATACCTGAAGAACGACAGACTATAAAAGACGCACCACCGCATTATTTTTATATTGCCCCTTCTCATAGACTCTTTAGAGTCTTTATCTCCTCCTTTTCTGAAAACAAAAAAGGTCTACACGCTATTTTCAATGAGTTACGCAAAGCAAATGCTTATGATCGTTTAGAGCTGCGTATTAACTCTGATGGTGGTTTAGTCACCGAAGGTCAGCAATTTTTTAATATCATTTTAGAAATATTTGATACTAACACCACCACAGTGCTTGATAATCATGGTTATAGCATGGGCGCATTGCTGTTTTGTATGGGGCAACGTCGAATTATTTATCCCTATTCAGAAATCATGTTTCATAATTATACACATGGAGCTTGGGGCAAGGGCGAAAATGTTAAAAGCCACGTCAAGCATACGGCACGTAGTTTGACTTCCTTTTTTAAAGATGTCACCGTTTCACAAGGGTTCTTGACTAAAAAAGAATTTAAAGAAATGTTGCTAGGCAAAGACTTCTGGATGGGTAGCAAAGAAATGTGCAAGCGCGGTATCGCTACCCATGTTGTTGTTTGGGGTGAAACGATTACTGCTAAAAAATACCTTAAAGGCTTAAAGAAAGGAAAAAAAGCGAAGAAAAAAGCCAGCAAACAGTCAGAGAACAAATCAAATAAGAACGCTAAAAAGAGCAAGAAGAAATCTGCTAATAAGACTGATTAGTTTTTCAGAATTAAATGTAATCGCTTATATTGAGGAACGAAACACAGGGAATATACGACTTAAAAACCCTGTATTTCGCGCCTCATCTCAGACTATTGCGCGGTAAAAACACCCAGCTCACGCAATACAACGGTAGCAAAACTACCCGCAGGTAAAACAAAGCTTAATTTCATTTCTTCCTCAGTAAATTCATACTCAAATTCACTAACAGGCAGACGCAATGAGCGACGCTCTTGCTTTAGCCCTTGCTTGATCAAACCATTCGCTAAATCATTAAGCTCATCAGCTACTTGCTGTTCTAATAGCGCTATTTCACCTATTGTTAATAATTGCCCTTTACCCCAGAGCGCACCCGTTGGATGTATGTCCTGCTGCTGTGTTCTTTCTACTAAATTTGGATCGCCATCATTTGCAAAACAGGATTTTGTACCATTTAGCATAAAAACATCCCCTGCCTGAGCTTGATTCCATGTTTGTTGCTCTACTCTTTGCGAGAGAATGTGATTGAAAATCCATGAGCGTGCTGCGGAGAGGAAAATACTTCTTTTTTGTCGTGATTTTATTTTAAAGCCTGATGAAAACCAGTTTTTGGCACTGGCTATATTATATAAATCACGCCCAAAACGCTGTTCTCCATAATAATTTGGCACCCCATGAACTTTAACTTTTTCACAAAGTATGTTGCCTAGCTCAATATCCCCTTCTAATTTACGAATAATTAGAGAAAATCGATTCCCTTTTAGTGCACCTTTGCGTAGCTTTTTATTATGCCGTGTTTGCTGGATTATTTTTATTGATTCGGGCAGTTGCGATTGAAAATCAGGGGCTTCTTTGCCTGGCAGGTAGACACTAAACCATTGCGTCGTAATAGCGTGACGATCTTTCATCCCTGCAAAGCTAACATCTCTTTTTTGCGTACCTGCTATCTTGGCTAATAGTCCTGCTACCCAATCTGTATTTTCACCTATTTTTTCAATTTGCAGAAAAACATGCTCGCCTGTACCTGAAGGCTCAAAGACAGATATTTCATCTACTTTAAAGTCACTGGCTTTGCTACGAATAATACCCTGTAGTTGTTTATCTTCGTCACTATCGACGCTAAAAGCTTTAAAAAATCGGTTCATTTAATGGCATTTCTCTCTGCAACGGTTTGTGCAACTTTATCGCGTAAATAAATGGGTTGCGCTTGCTCTGCATCCACAGCGTTTCCTTCTAGGTAATCTTGAACCGCTAATTTAGCAATATATTGAGCGGAAGGAAGGATATTATCTCGTTTTTCTAGATTACTAATATTTTCTACGTCTAATTGCTGTTCATAAGCATCCCAGCCACTCCCTGCTGCTATCCACTCAACATTATCTGCGACAGGTAATGAAGCAGCTGCTCGCAATACCTCTGGCTTACTAACAGCTTCATCATCTTGCAGTCTCATCAAGCCATTTTTTACAGCATACGCTCCCCAGTAAACCTCTCCCATACGCGCATCAATAGCTGCCAAGCAATGTTTCGCGCTTTGTTCTTCATGCATTTGCTGTGCAATTGCTGCTAATGTTGAAATGGGTAATAACGGTTTATCGATTGAAAGTGCCACACCATGCGCGACTCCTGTTGCGATACGCACACCTGTAAATGCACCCGGTCCTCGACTAAAGGCAACCGCGTCAACTTGTGCTAATGTCACTCCTGCCTGCTCTAATACATCATCCATCATATTGAGAATAAGCTTGGTATGCTCCCGTGGTGCTATTTCAAAACGAGTAATGATTTTATCATCAATAGTTAATGCGGCAGAGCAAGCTTCTGTGGCTGTTTCAATCGCCAAAATAATGGGGGCTTTGTTTGAATTATTACGGTTCATATTTTATGTACTTTAAAAAAGCGTTCGACATCCTCTTGCTTGCTGGTACGTGGAACGCGGGGAATACTGGCAAGAAACGTTTTGCCATAAGACTTAGTACGCAGACGCGGATCACAAATCATCAACACACCTTTGTCATTATCATCACGAATCAAACGCCCTACTCCTTGTTTTAGTGCGATGACTGCTTGCGGCAATTGATATTCACCAAAGGGATTACCACCGCCTTCACGGATAGCTTTGATACGTGCTTCCAGCACAGGATCACCAGGCGATGCAAAAGGTAATTTATCAATAATTACACAGCTCAAGGCTGCGCCACGCACATCAACACCTTCCCAAAAACTACTGGTTCCAAGTAATACGGCATTACCAAAATCACGGAATTTTTCAATCATATCCGCTTGCGAAGAATCACCCTGTACAAGGATGGGATATTCAATTTCATCTTCCAATAATTCTGCCGCTTCATTAAGTGCTCTATAGCTAGTAAAGAGCATAAAAGTACGCCCTCCTGCTGCTTTAATCACAGGTAATGCTGCTTCCACCACAGACTCTACAAAATCATGTTGCTGCGGCTCTGGCATATTGGGCGGTGCATAAAGCAGACCATGATGCCAATAATCGAACGGACTATCGAGCAACAATTCGGCTGGCTGGTCCATGCCGATACGCCGAGTAAAGTGATCAAATGATTGCTGTACTGCCAGTGTTGCTGAGGTCAAAATCCATGCACACTGCCATGTTTCTAATTGCTTTTTAAAGGGTTCGGCAATATCCAGTGGCGTGGATATTAAAGAGAAAGAGCGAGTGAAGGTTTCATACCATTGCACGGTATTTTCTTTAGGGTTATTGAGTCGATTCAATTTGTTATTTAAATCTACCAGACGCTCAAAGCAGGAGTCCAATTCTTTACTACGCTCAGCGGCATGCTCCATAATGTTTAGCAGTTCGGTGAGGATTTCATCAAGGTGCTGCATTTCTTTTTGAATAGCGGGCTTAGTGCTAATTTTATACCACGGTTCACGCAGTCCTGGTTTATCCATTGCCAAACGCAGGTCGGCGACACATTTATCCAGTTCACGTAAACTATCCCGCAACGTTGGCATATCAGAGGCATTGACTAGACTTTCAGCTAAAATATCACGGGATAGTTCCAATATTTGACGGCTACTTAATACGTCGCTAAAAAAGGTCGACGCAATTTCAGGTAGCTGATGCGCTTCATCCAGAATCACTGCATTAGCACTTGGTAATAGCTCACCAAAACCTTCTTCTTTTAGTGCCATGTCAGCAAAAAACAGATGATGATTTACGACCACAACATCCGCTTCTTGTGCTTTTTTACGCGCCAGTGCAACATAACAATCGGTGTAATCTTCACATTCTTTGCCCAAACAGTTATCTGCCGTTGACGTGACTGACGACCAAACTTCTGCATCACGCGGAACGCTATTTAACTCCGAAACATCACCAACACGAGTAATAACAGCCCAATCTGCAATGCGCTGAATATGTGCAATCGAACGACGGTCTTTAAACTGCGCTTCCGCTTGACTCCGTTGTAAACGGTGCAGACAGAGATAATTTGCCCGACCTTTTAACAAGGCAGTTTTACTACTGGACTTCAGTGCTTTTTTTACGAGGGGTAAGTCTTTTAGGAAGAGCTGGTCTTGCAACGTTTTACTGCCAGTGGAGATAATAATCCGCCCACCAGAAGCTAACGCGGGTGCTAAATAAGCGAATGTTTTCCCTACACCTGTCCCTGCCTCAATAATAGCAGTGGAGTTATTTTGTATTGCAACCGCAACCGCATCGGCCATTTCTTGTTGCTGTGGGCGTGCTTGAAAGTTATCAATCTCTGTGGCTAAGGGCCCATCTACACCCAATAAGCCCTGCCCGTTAATATTACTATCCATTTATAGATGCCTGCGCAAAGGTTGGCTTATGACTAAAAAACTGAAGGTTTCACTCCTACTGCCGTTTATTATACTCATTCACCTCTGCCATCGCACGACTATCCCCTGATTTTTTGGCTACTTTAGAAATTAAGCGCCAGTTCTTATTCGTCATATCCTTATCACTTGATGAGTAATTAATAGCTTTTTTAGCCATACTGATCGCTTGCTGATAATTACCTTTTTTATAGTGTAATTCAGCGAGTTGATTCCATAGTTTTGGATTCTGTGGCTCGATTCTTAAACCACGCTCTAATTTACTCATTGCTGCATCAGTACGCCCTAATTTAGCATCGGCATAAGCACGAACTAGTAACGTCTCTACCGCAGGAGATGATCCTGAACGACCTGTTCCTCTATCATCTGCATTTTCTGGAATATTGGCATAGGGGTCAATTTCTAGCCCTTCATCTTCGGGCTTAGGTACAGCGGCAATAACGGGCTTTTTCTCAATTACTGGCTTGATAACAGGTATTTTAGTTTGAGTAACCTGAGGAGATGACCCGCTAGGATAACGCCCAACAACAGGTGCTTTATACGTTGGTTTAGATCTTACTTTATAACGCGGTTTTACTTTTACAGGACGCCTGATAGGCTCTGCTCTTTTATAAGTATGCGGCTTTACAATCTTAGGGGCTTGTATCTCAGGAATTTGTGGCAAGGGTCTTGGTCTAATAATAACACGCTGAGGCGGCGGTGTAGCCGCACGCACAGGTGGTTGTGAGGAACGATCAACCCTATCATTGATACTGGAACAAC
>JAGLBQ010000065.1 GCA_023146675.1 Cocleimonas sp.
ATAAAGCTAATAACAATCAACAAACGCATAATTTTTACTAATCCCCGTCATTTAATTTTGTACTAATACCCAGACTTACCCTATACATTATCAACGCATCAGATTATCAATCCACTTCCCTTTGGCATCTCGATTAGAGGCAGAAGGTGGATTTACGGGAGATGGTTTAGGCGCACAGTATCGCCTTTTACGCGGCTTAGTACCACGAAGAAATGGAATAGTGACAGCTTCACCACAGTTGGGGTTATAGAGTAGACCTGATGCCTTGTCTATCTTGACATATCTTATTTTGCTTGGACGCTTTGGTTTCAATGGCTTTGTTGGCAATACCTTCATTAAATCTGCCCATACTTTTAGCGCACCACTCCCCCCTGTCAAATTAGTTGGCTTATTGTCATCACGCCCAACCCAAACAGAAGCCACGTGCTGACCTGTAAAACCTGCAAACCAGCTATCACGTTTATTATTTGTTGTTCCTGTTTTACCTGCCGCATTTTTCCATCTTGGTAGTACTTTAGATAAGTATTTTGCTGTTCCTGTCTTGGTAACTTCATTCATGACTGAGGTTAATAAATAGGTGGAACCAGGTGATGCTACCTGTTTTATATTCAATGGATAGCGCTTTAGCGTATTACCATAGGAGTTCATGACACTGCGAATCGCTTGTAATGGTGTATAAGTACCGCCAGCAGCGATAGTTTGATACATCTGTTGAACTTCCAGTGGAGACAGCTCTAGCGCACCTAACAATATGGATGGGTAAAGTGGAATATCTGAATGAATACCCACATCATGAAGCATTTCAACGACGCGCTCCATGCCTAGTTTAATACCAATACGTACTGTTGGTGTATTTCTTGACAAGACTAATGCGCGCCTTAGCGTAACAACCCCCATATCGCGGTGATCATAATTACGTGGCTCCCAATAGTCTCGAGTAGCAAGACGCACTTTCACAGGTCCATCACTAATGGGTGTTGCTAAATTGAACAATTTAGGAGCTTCTAATGCCGCCAGAAAAACAGCTGGTTTTACTAGTGATCCTATCTGCCTTTTAGCATCTAAGGCACGGTTATAGCCAGCATAGCGCGCATCACGACCACCGATAATTGCTAAGATCTCGCCCCCTTGCACACTACTAATCACCATTGCACCATTTAACTTCCCACGAGGAATACGCTCTGCACGCTCTAACAGCCTTACACGACGACTTAAAACACGCTCACCTATCAGTTGCACAATAGGATCCATTGCGGTGAAAATAAGCAATCCTTCTGTGCGTAAGTCTTCCTCGTTATAGTCACGCTGTAACTGTTTACGCACTAACCCTAAATAAGCAGGAAATGGACTAACACTTGGTGGTGCATAGGTGCTAATTCCCAACGGCATTTGCTTGAAATCATCGGATTCTGCAAGATCAATAGCGCCTTCTTTTGCCATAATATCTAACACTAAATCACGACGTTTTTTCGCTCTTTTGGGAAAACGGCGTGGATTATAATAGGAAGCACCTTTCGCCATACCAATTAACAAAGCGACTTGCTCAGGTTTTAACTCTTTAATTGGGCGGTTAAAATAAAACTGTGAAGCCAAACCAAACCCATGTATAGCGCGCTTTTTATTCTGTCCTAAATAAATTTCATTGATATAGGCTTCTAGAATTTCATCCTTAGTATAATGCAACTCCAGCAACCCTGCCATAATGGCTTCATTTGCCTTACGCTTGATACTGCGCTCATTAGAAAGATAGAAATTTTTAACCAGTTGTTGCGTTAAAGTACTACCACCTTGCACCGTATGACCTGCTTTTAAGTTTGCAACCATTGCACGTCCTATTGAGCGCGGATTGATACCTAAATGTTCATAAAAATGCTTATCTTCAATTGCAACTAACCCTTTGATTAACAATGATGGAACATCATCTAGACGCGCTAAAACGCGGTCTTCATTATGACTGGGGTAAAAATTACCAATCAGAACCCGCTCCATGCGCATTAATGTTAATGGATCATCACTATTTTCATGACTTAAAGATTTAATACGCCCTTTTCTAAGCGTAACTTTGATTCTACGCTCTGGCTCCTTATCATCTGCAAACTGAAACCCTCGCGTATGAATAATAAAAGTATTACCATTGCGGATATACTGCCCTGTATCAATGGGGTTGTTGGTTTTTCGATAATGTAATAACTGCAATTCTTTTTCTAGATCCCGCGCATACAAGCCTTTTCCAACATATATTTCTAAAGGACGTGCAAACACACGCGCTGGCAATGCCCAACGCTTACCTTCAAATTGTGTAGTGACATGGTCATCCAGTTTTAAGACGTAAGCAGCCGCAGCAAGAGAACCAAGTACAATACTTATTAATAAGGTTATACGGGAAATTCGCCAGAATACTTTGAATACAACTTTTATTAGCTTAAAAATACTATTCACCGTTATTTAATTAATTCGCTGTTGCTGATTCTTGGAACCCATAATTAAAGTAGTATTTTTCATCAGATTATATTCCTTTATTGATGTCCAAATCCTAAAAAGCTCACGCATAAAATGTAAGATATTGATTTATCGAGCTAAGCCTATTTAATCGAAATGTTAATTAATATTTCTCAAAAACAAACATCACTCTATGGATCAATAATTAGCGCACCCTATGTGCGACCACTGACAGGATATAGATGATAGATTACATCTACTTCTCTGAGGGTAAAGCACAATTATACAATTTTAATGCATAATTTAAGGAAGGTAGAATGTAAGTAAAGTATTTTAGCTGATTTAATAAGAATTGGGGGAATAAATTGTGGTATATCATCGTAATGAAAGTACATTTCATCAACTATTTTATATAATTGAGCCATATTTAACCACTACATTGGGGAGTTAAAATTAAATAAACACGGATCAGATAGGAGAAAATGTTAATATCAGGCTAACCTGTATTATTCAATTTTGAGTCCCAATATGAATGAAGAAGAACGCGACTACGCGATACGCCCCAATAAGGAAGAACTTAAACGAGAGCATAACGCTCTACACACATTAGGTCGGGAGCTAGTTGAACTACCAGAATCTCTTTTTGCAACACTCCCACTTTCAGAGCGCGTTAAAGATCAAATAGTTGCCGCAAAAAAGTTTAAAAAATCTGCGCTACAACGACAACTGCGCTTTATTTCTGGCTTGATGTTAGAGGAGGATGCTGATGCAATTCGTGAAGCATTACGCCTGGTTAAACTACCGCATAAAAAAGAGGTCGAACAATTTCACCTGCTAGAAACTTGGCGAGATCAGCTCATTGCTGGGGATAATGCCATATTTAATGAAATACTCAATGTGCATCCAAGGGCTGATCGCCAACATATGAACCAGCTTATTCGTAATGCAAGTAAAGAAGCAAAGCAAAATAAGCCGCCTAAATCATCCCGAATGCTATTTAAGTATTTGCAAGAATTACAAAAAAGCTAACTAAAACATAAAAAACCAAGGAGAATAATAATATGCCAAAAGCAGGCGATTTAAAGCGTGGAATGATTATAGAAATTAATGGTGATCCGCATGTCGTTAAAACCATAGAGGCGAAAAGTCCTTCATCACGCGGCGCATCAACGCTTTATAAAATACGTTATAACAATCTAAAAACGCACCAAAAGCTAGATGAATCCTATAAAACAGATGATATGCTGAAAGAAGCTGACTGCTCTAGAGTTTCGGTACAGTTTTCTTATCTAGATGGCGATAATTATATCTTTATGAATAGCGAAGATTATAGTCAATATGAACTAGATAAAGACACTATAGAAGGGCAAATAGGCTTTATAACGGATGGCTTGGAAGGCATTACTGCACTACTAATGGATGGCAATATCTTAGGAATAGAGCTTCCTGCCACTATTACCCTACAAATAACAGAAACCACACCTAAATTAAAAGGCGCGACAGCTGCGGGTCGTTCAAAACCCGCTATTTTATCAACAGGATTAGAACTTCAAGTGCCTGAATATTTGGAAACAGATGATTTTATTAAGATTAACACGGTGACGGGAAAGTTTATGTCGCGGGAATAAATACAGACAAAAAAGCTAACGCTTTCACTCCTTGTAGAGTAAAGGTGTTAGTTTTTCCAAAATCATCTTACTCACCCATCCAAATCAAACTCACCATACGCCCCGTTTTTGCCTCGCGCCGATAAGAATAAAATCGCTCTTTATCTTTATAAGAACAATATTCACCGCCAGTTATTTTACTCACCCCTATTGCCTGCAAACGTAACCGCGCTAATAAATAAATATCAGCTAGATATTTACCCACATTTTCAGATGGCACAAATGCCTTTTCCGCTTCTGCCTGAACCGACACAAAGGCTTCACGTACTTCACCACCCACTTCAAAGTATTCTGCGCCAATGGCAACACCAAACCATGCCATTACCTCTTCAACAGGACAGTTTAATGATGTTACCGTTTGCTCTAAAATACCTGCCTGAAGACCTCGCCAACCTGCATGAGCGGCCGCAACCGCTGTACCTTGCCGATTGCAAAATAGTACAGGCAAACAATCAGCGGTCATCACAGCACAAACCGAACCTACTTGATGTGCTACAGATGCATCTGCCTCCACCTTTCCCTTATATTTCTGATCGGCATTGGCAATTGCTAAACCATGCACCTGTGTTAACCACAGCGGGTCATTGGGTAGATTGAGCCTTTGTTTTAAACTTACCCTATTTTTTGTAACACATTGTAAATCATCCTCGACATGATCACCCAAATTCATCGAGTCAAAAGGCGCAAAACTAACGCCCCCTTGTCGAGTCGTCATAATCGCTTTAATATTTTTTGGTGCATCCCAGATAGGGATTAGCCATTCAGAAGGGATATTAGTATTTTTCATTATTCTGCGCTAAGTTTAGACAATGCATCGACCATTTCCTGCATATCAGCAGGCATCGGGGCTTCCCATGATATTCGCTCACCTGTCTTTGGATGCGTAACAGTGAGCCGTGTTGCATGTAAAGCTTGACGATTAAATTGCTGCACTTTTGTCCGCATATCTTCATCTAATCCTGCGGGTACTTTTAGCCTTCCTGCATAGGTTCTATCACCCACAATCGGCATCCGTTTCCAGCTTAAATGCACACGTATTTGATGGGTTCTCCCTGTTTCTAAATGCACTCGCAACAGGGTAAATTTTGACATTTTTTGTTCAATTCGATAATGAGTAATCGCATGCTTACCGACCGCGTCATTGCACACCGTCATTTTTTTACGATCTGATGGATTACGCGCTATATTCGCCTCTATGGTTGCCCCTGAGATAACCTCAGTGGAAACCAATGCCAAGTATTCACGCTTTACATCTCGCAGCTGTAACTGCTCAACCAGACTGTTATGCGCCTCTAATGTCTTTGCCACCATCATCAAGCCAGTGGTGTCTTTATCAAGACGATGCACAATACCTGCACGCGGCAACGTTGACTGATTTTTATTATGAGCCAATAAACCATTCATTAACGTGCCATGCGTATTACCCGCACCAGGATGCACTACCAGACCTGCGGGTTTATTGATAACAATCATCGTATCATCTTCAAAGACAACATTCAGATCAATATTTTCGGGCAATGAATCAGTACGTTCGACAAGGACAGGCATGACACTAATTTCTTCATCACCTGCTAATTTATCTTTACTCTTTCGTGGCTTACCATCAACAAGCACATGACCTGCTTTAATCCATTTTTGAAGTTGGCTACGAGAGTACTGCGAACAAAACTCGGCAACCACTTGATCAACACGATAGCCAGCGCGCTCATAGGGTACATTGAACAAAATAGGGGTTTGGTCTGTCATAAGTTTCATTTACTCTCAGGGAATGTGCGGGCGTATGATAATATCCTAATTTGGTGTAGAATTAGCGCCTCTTTTTCATATCAGATAGGGAATACTTGTGTGGGCCGCCTACAACAATACAAATTATAAAGGTTATATTATGAGATCATGGACATATTTCACCACTATTGTCTTATTATTAATACTAACAGGCTGCACCAGCCTCACCTCTCAAAAAAAATCAGACCCTACCAAGGGTTATTCTGCCAATAAACTATTCCAAGATGCACAAGCCGCTTTAAAAGAACGCGATTACCCTGAAGCTATTAAAAAATATGAAGTGCTACAAGCACGCTATCCGTTAGGTCGCTTTGCACAACAGTCATTACTAGAATCTGCGTTTGCTTATTATAAGTACGATGAAGCCGATACCGCATTGGATACCATTGACCGCTATACACGCATGTATCCCCGCAGTCCAAAAATGGATTATGCGCTTTATTTACGTGGATTAATTAACTTTAATCGTGGTGGTGGCTTGATGGATAAGATTTTTCCACGTAGTTTTTCTGATTTGGATAATGTGCGCCAAAAAGAATCGTTCCACGACTTCTCTAAATTATTAACCCGCCACCCAAAAAGTGAATATGCTAAAGATGCAAGGCATAGAATGAAATTTTTAACTAATGCGTTAGGGCAATCAGAAGTCAATATTGCCAAGTATTATATGAAGCGTAACGCTTACGTCGCTGCGTTTAATCGTGCAGATTATACTATTCAGCACCACCAAGGAACGCCTGCGGTGATTGAAGCACTGAAAGTGAAAATCTGCGCAGCAAAAGCATTAGGCAAAAAGAAACTAGCAGCCGATACTAAACGAGTTTTACAACTAAACTTCCCTAACATTAAAACCATCAAATGTAATTATAAATAAACTTATGGACAAACAAACACAGATAGAAATGGAAGCAGCCGCTTTTCGTGGGCTTGTTGAGCACTTACAACGTCGTACTGATGCACAAAATATTGATATTATGAATCTGGCTGGTTTTTGCAGAAACTGCCTGAGCAAATGGTATATGAATGCGGGTAATGAGCGGGGTGAAGATATTAGCTACGCAGAAGCACAGCAATATGTTTATGGTATGACGATTGAAGAATGGAAAGAAAAACATCAAACAAAAGCAAGTGATGAGCAAATAAAGATGTTTGAAGACACCAAACCACTTCATGCGCATGTGAGTGGGCATAATAAGTAATCCTTCTGCCTTAAAACAAGCAACCACAGAAGACACAGAAATATAATTCTAATTTTTCATGCTTTATTCTAATGCCCTACCTTGCTGAAAAAAGCGTTGACTCCTGCTTGTCTTGTGGTTTGCTTTAAATGGATCTAAAAAACTACATCGCCTTTCTAGCTGTTGCGGATCAGTCTTCCTTTTCTCGCGCCGCTGAACATCTCTATATCACCCAACCTGCTGTTAGCAAACGTATTGCCCTACTAGAACAGGATCTTGGTGCTCCATTATTTGATCGCATTGGGCATAAGGTTATTCTCAATGAGGCTGGCAAAGCACTTTACCCCATTGCACAGCGCATCAAACAAAATTTCAAACAATCACATCAGGTCATTAATGATTTAAGCGGTAATATTAGTGGACATTTATCACTGGTAACCTCACATCATATCGGGCTGCGACGCTTACCCAACACACTCAAACAATATGCACAACAACATCCACAGGTACAGTTTGATATTGCCTTTATGGATTCTGAAGATGCCTGTCATGAGATTGAGAAAGGTAATTATGAACTAGGCGTTGTCACCCTCCCCCTAAAACCGCAAAAAAAACTAAAACTAACCCCGCTTTGGGATGATTCATTAGTCATCACCATTGCATCCAATCATCAACTCGCAGGAAAACCAAAGGTAACATTAGACGAATTAGCACAATACAGCGCTATTCTTCCCGCCATTGGAACGTATACCCGCACCATTATAGAAGAGCCTATTATTCGTAAACAGGGAATATTAAATGTTGTTTTAGAAACAAACTATCTAGAGACCATACGCATGATGGTTTCAATTGGATTAGGCTGGAGCGCCCTACCCCGCGCCATGCTCGGTGATGATGTGATTGAAGTACCGATTGAAGGGTTAGAAATACACCGTGAACTAGGAATTGTTGTTCATGAAGAACGTACATTATCAAATGCGGGAAAGGCATTAGTGGAGTTATTACTAACGATGGATCAATAACCTGCTACTTCTAAGGCTATTTACAACAACACAACAATAATCAAAACCGCACTAATAAGCATTAATATCAACACTCCCAGCAATGATAATGCCCCTAAAAACAACCAAAATGGATTCACTAAGGCGCTGATACTAATATAAGAACCCAATAAATCATCTGCCTCACTTAAAATAGAACGTAAATTAAACAGGCTTTTTATCGAACCCAATAATCCTATTTTTTGAGTTTTAGTCGCTTTTAGATTTTTTACCGTACTTTGTACCTCTTCTTTTGCATCATCTAACGCCTCAGAAAGAATCTCTGGTAACGCTTTAAGCTCCTCTAATGCCCACCAAAAACGGAATAAAATTAAAGCAGGAATAAGCGTGATACTGGCAATAATAACAGCCGTTGTTAATTGATAACCTTTTAATGCAAAGCAGAAAATAAAAATCCAAACCACCATTGCAATCCCTACAAAAACAGCAAACCGAACACTGTCCGAGATACTATCAACTAAGGGAATCATGCGTTCAAAGGTTGCTAATAAACGATCTTTTTGATCAACAAGAGATGACGGATTTTGTTTTGACATAGTGGCTCAGTAATTATAGTAAGGAATGCAGTTTATACTGCTAAAACTAACGGGGTTTAAACATAAGCTACGAGTTTTTAGCACACTTCACCAACAACCGATCCAACTGATTGGCAAAATTCTGCCGATCGGTCTGATTAAGCGGTGGCGGCCCTCCTGTATTCACACCGCTTGAACGCAAGGTTTCCATAAAATCACGCATATTCAAACGTGCTTTAATATTCTCTTTGCTATACAACTCACCACGCGGGTTAATGGCTAGAGCATCTTTTTCAATCACCTCAGATGCTAGCGGAATATCACCCGTAATCACGATATCCCCGCTTTCTACACGTTGCACAATTTCATTATCAGCCACATCAAATCCTGCTGCGACTTGAATAAATTTAATATATGCAGAAGGTGGTGTACGTATGTATTGATTTGCCACTAACGTGACGACTATTTTAGTACGGTTAGCCACTCTAAATAGAATTTCTTTTATCACCACAGGACATGCATCAGCATCTACCCATATTTT
>JAGLBQ010000066.1 GCA_023146675.1 Cocleimonas sp.
ATCGATGAATATAGCAATAGCAGGAGCTGGAATTTTAGGTCATATCACCGCATGGGAACTGCATCAGCAGGGACATGATCTGACGATTTATGAAGCCGATGCTGAAGGTGAAAACTCAGGTGCAGCATGGACAGCAGCGGGGATGTTAACGCCAAATACTGAGTTGCATGCGCCTGATGATGTATTAGAAATGGGCTTGCGCTCATTAAATCGCTGGCCTGACTTAGTGGATTCGTTACAAGATGGAGTAACCTTTAATCATGGTGGTTGCTGGGTTGTATCACACCGAGAAGACCAAGGTTCTTATCAGCATTTTCTCAATCATATCGAACATAATAAGGTCGTTGATTCTGATAATATGCGGCATTGTGATCGTACCGATTTAATGCGCGAACAGCCCGCGTTGAGTGAGCGATTTACACAAGCAGTGCATTTGCCTGATGAATGTTGGGTAAACCCAGAAGATGTCATGAATAGTATTAAAAAACAGCTACTGAACGCGGGTGCTAGCTGGCATATTAATACTCCTGTGCAACAGTGCTTAGCGCATAAAGTAATCATTGACGGTGAAGAAAAAGATGGCTTTGACTGGGTTATTGATACACGTGGATTAGGAGCTATTGATACATGGGATGGTCTGCGTGGTATTCGTGGTGAAGTGTTGGTTATGCATGCGCCTGAGGTTGATATTAGTGCTTTAGTACGCCTAATCCATCCGCGCTATACTCTCTATATCGTTCCGCGCCCTGATAATGTTTATATCTTGGGAGCAACGCAAATTGAATCTGATGATAAAGGACCGATGAGTGTGCGCTCTGCATTAGAGCTGTTAAGCGCCGCCTATAGCATTCATCCAGGATTTGCTGAGGCGCGTATTCTTGAGTTGCGCACTAATTGTCGCCCCACCTTACCTGACCATCGTCCTGCCATTACTATTCCAGAACAAGGATTAATTCGAGCGAATGGATTATATCGTCATGGCATATTGCTTGCGCCAGAAGTAGCGCATTTGCTCATAAAGAAAATTAGAGCATCGTAGTATGGATAAAAAGAATGTCTCTCAGGGCTAATCACATAGATACAGAAATTATCTGTTAGTGACATTTATGAGGCTGTACAATTCGATAAATGAAGACTACTCCAGCAATAGAAGTACCAGAATACGAAGCCTTAGACTATCAATTAGCTAATTTATTAGAGCAGCTCAATAATGAAAAAAATAAAACACTGCGAAAAGTCACTCTAGCAATCAGCAAAAAAACACGTGAAGGGCATATTGCCTTGGCTTGTGATCATGCGTTGGCTGAAGAATTATTAGCAAATAAAGTGGTTGGCATGGGTGAGGACTACACCCCACTGACATTGGATAATAATTATATTTATCTGCATCGTTACTGGTCTTATCAACAACGTCTTGCAGATCAAATTAGCGCACGTTTATCCTTTACTGTTGATAAAGAGCAAGATAGAGAGTGGATAAAACAACGCCTAGCGCATTATTTTTCTCAAGATAATGATGGCAGCGATATTAACTGGCAACAAACAGCGGCAGCTTTGGCGCTTATATCGCGCTTTTTAATTATATCAGGTGGTCCAGGTACAGGAAAAACCACCACCATTACCCGTATTTTGGCATTATTGATAGAACAGCATCAACGTACTAACCACCAACCATTGCGCTTTTCACTCGCTGCACCGACAGGCAAAGCGGCTATGCGCATGAGTGAATCGATACGTGAGTCTATTACGCGAGAGGGTGATAAACTTAGTGATGAAATCAAGCAACAGCTCCCACAAGAATCCAGCACTATTCATCGCTTATTAGGCTATATTCCTAACAGTACCGAATTTCGTTTTAATAAGAACAATCATCTCGCAACGGATATTGTGATTGTTGATGAAGCATCAATGATTGATCTTGCGCTAATGACGAAGCTATTTGAAGCAACGCCTCCACAGGCAAGTATTATTTTATTAGGCGACAAGGATCAACTTGCCTCAGTAGAAACGGGGTCAGTCTTTACTGATTTATGCCTACTTGCTGATAATCAATACAGTGAAATACTATCTAATTACCTTCAAGAAATGATAGGTCATACACTAGACGCAGAGCAAATAAAAACAAAATTAGCACCTATTGATAATCATATTCTCTGCTTATTAAAAAGCTGGCGATTTGATCAAACGAGCGGCATAGGTATATTAGCCTCCGCTGTTAATCAGGGTAAAACAAAAGATGCAATCAATGCCTTAGAAGACAGTAGTGTTCGCGATATTCAATTAATATTGCCCGTAGAATTCACCACCAATCAGCTTCTTTCACCGTGGCAACACTATCTTCAAGCACTGAAGACAAACACATCTATTGATGACTTATTTGCAGCTTTTAATCAGTTTCGTATCCTCAGTGCATTACGCAAAGGCATGAATGGTAGTACCTATTTGAATCTGCAATTAGAAAAACTATTCTCACAGAAAAAGCAACTCTACACAGGCAAGCGTTGGTATCATGGTCGCCCAATTATGATTACTGAAAATAGCTACCGTACAGGGTTATTTAATGGCGATATTGGTATTACCCTTATTGAAAGGGGGCAAACACAAGTATGGTTTAAAACCAATGAGGGCATAAAACCCTTCTCTCCTGTACGTCTACCACAACATGAAACAGCGTGGGTAATGACCATTCATAAAAGCCAAGGCTCAGAATTTAAACGTGTTTTAATTATTCTCCCCACAGAAGATACGCCCGTGTTGACGCGGCAGTTGATTTATACGGGGATTACGCGTGCTAAAAAGAAGCTTGATATTATCTCTTCTTCCACAATTTTAGAATTGGGCATTAAGAGAGAAATACCGCAGGCTACACAGATTCGCTCAGCATTGAGGTAAGCTAACTACCAAGATTTATACTGTTTTTATTCTGCTAAGAGTCTATGTAGTACACTGCTTGCATTCTTCCCATTTAAATCAATAAGGAAAAGCATGAAAACCCAATTTAATGTAGAAAAAATGATGTGTGGTGGTTGTTCGTCTAATGTTGAAAAAGTATTGGCAGATGTGGCAGGCGTTGATGTGGTTGAGGTTGACTTAGAAAATAAAATGGTAACCGTCACAGGCGATATTGATGCTGATACAATCGCTACCATCATCACGGATGCTGGTTATCCTGCGGCAATAGCATAAAAATAATGAGCATGGTACTAGAATCCCTGTGTATCATCGCCCAACTCAGGCTAAAAAACTGTATTTTACACCTCACGTAGACTACTTCCTTCTTCTTTTCCCTTAAAATGACTGAAACACTAACGTTTTCACTCCTGTAATAAAATAATGGCAGAAATCAGACTATCTATAGCAGGCATGATGTGTGCAGGCTGCGTATCATCCGTAGATGAGGCGCTTAATAACGTAACAGGCGTAACCTCCGCGCAAGTAAATCTGGGGGAACGCACCGCCACACTTGCAGGTGATTTTAAACTCGAAGACATTATTGTCGCTGTTAAAAAAGCGGGTTTTCAAGCACAGCAACTGACCTCATTAGCAGATGAAACAGCTAAAGAAAGCCAAGAGCTAAAGGCATATCACACCTTATGGTGGCGTGCTCTCATTGCAGGTACAGTAGGCTTTGGGTTATTTATCAGTATGCTCATGGGGTGGTTGCCCGACTTGGTTGAAGGTCAAATTTTTTGGCTAATGATTAGCGTAACTACCCTTGCTATTCTCATCATTGTAGGCGGTCATTTCTTCCATGGGGCATGGATTGCATTAAAAAATCGACGGGCTAATATGGATAGTCTCGTTGCAATGGGAACAGGCACTGCTTGGCTTTACTCCACGCTTATTGTGCTCTTTCCTGATGCTATGCCGACCATTGCGCGCCATGTCTATTTTGAATCTGCCATTA
>JAGLBQ010000067.1 GCA_023146675.1 Cocleimonas sp.
TCATACGTCCTTAGATAGACACATCCAGACCCACTTCTTTACGCACACGACGATAAATCTGCTCTACTTTTAGAGTCAAACCAATTGAGTCTAGTGTCAACATATCATCAGCATAGTAGGATTCTGCCTTCCAGTTCTGACGGCGGCGAAAAATACGTAAATAGGGCGTTGTTTGTGAGACCTCCACATATTCCAGCAAACTGTCTATGGATGTATAATTATCAATTTTTTCTGATAAATCAGTGCGTTCGGTTGAGGGGGAAAGTACTTCTACAATAAGTAATGGATTAGTACGTGAATATTGATCACCCGTGTTTTCACCACACGCTGCCATAATATCGGGGTAATAAGAAAAATTCTTATCTTTATTATGACCAATTACTTTCATATCAGATTGCCATACACGGCATTCATCGGCTAACGCATTATCTACAGCCGTCCCAAACGTATGCGCTATTGTATTATGCTGCTCACTAGCCCCTGCCATGGCATAAATATAGCCATCAATGTATTCACTTCTAAATTTGACATCACACTCACCAGCGAGATAATCATCAAAACTGATATATTCCTGTTGCAGTGCGCATGACATAACATCATTACTCCTGTTTATGATCAATAAGACAATGATACAACATACCCATGTTTAGAAATATAAACACAGCATGTACATATCATCGTTATCTTCGTTATCTTCTACAAATCTTTTATCCCACTAATTAACTCACTCGTAGCCGCTGCGCCATCGCCATATAACATACGCGTATTATCAGCAAAGAATAATTGATTCTCAATACCTGAGAAGCCTGTTCCTTTGCCACGTTTAATTACAATGGTATTTTTCGCATAATCGGCATTTAGAATGGGCATTCCATAGATTGGGCTATTCGTATCAGTACGCGCCGCAGGATTAACCACATCATTTGCACCAATTACTAACGATACATCTGCTGTAGCAAATTCTTCATTAATCTCATCCAGATCATAGATGATGTCATAGGGTACACCTGCTTCTGCCAGCAATACATTCATATGCCCTGGCATACGACCTGCGACAGGGTGAATGGCAAACTTCACTGTTACACCACGATCTTGTAATAGCTTGCTCATTTCCCAAACCTTATGCTGCGCTTGTGCTACCGCCATGCCATAGCCTGGTACGATAATTACTTTTTCAGCAAATGCCATCATAACTGCCACATCAGAGGCTTCGATCTCTTTCATAGAACCAGAAACTTCTTCTGCTTCCCCTGTTCCCCCTTCACCAAAGTTACTGAAAAGAACATTTGTAATAGGACGGTTCATTGCTTTTGCCATCAATTGGGTAAGCAATGTACCTGCTGATCCAACCACAACACCTGCAATCATCATCGCGGGATTACCGAGTACATACCCCTCAAAACCAACCGCTAACCCTGTGAATGCATTATACAAGGAGATAACAACGGGCATATCTGCGCCACCAATGGGGATGGTCATCATCACACCAAACACGAGTGCTAGGACGAAAAAGGCAACCAATAAGCCCATGCTATAATCCTGACCACTAAAGGACATATAAAGCCCTATTAAAACTAGCGCTAGAAAAACACCTAAGTTAATCCATTGCTGATTTTTAAAGCGATAGACCTTCCACATAAGCCCTTGCAGTTTCGCAAAAGCAATCATTGAACCTGAAAATGCAATGGTGCCGATTAAAGCACCTAATACAGCTAATGATTGATGCGTTACACCATGCGAGGTATCATTTTGCATTAACACAATCGCCGCGATTGCTGCCGCAGCTCCACCGCCCATACCGTTATACAATGCAATCATCTGCGGCATGTCGGTCATTTTTACTTTTTTAGCGGTGATATAGGCAATTGCACCACCCACACCAATCGCAACGGTCATCCAAAAATAGTTATGCTGAATATCCTTATGAAAATAGGTAATAATGGTTGCAAGAACCATTCCCACGCCCGCCCAGATAATGCCACGACGGGCAGTCATGGGAGAGCTCATTTGCTTGAGACCTAAAATAAAGAGGATGGCAGCGATAAAATAAGAAGTATCTACAATAAAATTCATTACTTCTTACCTCCACTGCTTTTAAACATTTCCAACATCCGTTCAGTCACCACATAACCACCAACGGCATTACCCGCAGCAAGTACCACGGCAACAAAACCAACCACCGTTTGCATTCCTGTTTCTGCCTGTCCCATCATAACCATTGCGCCAACCAGTACAATACCATGCACAAAGTTAGAGCCTGACATTAACGGTGTGTGTAAAATAACAGGTACTTTTGAAATAATTTCATAACCTGTAAATGCCGCCAGCATAAAGATATAAAGTGCAATAAAACCTTCCATTATGAGGCTCCTCCTTCTAATAATTCACGGGTTGGCTGATGTTTAACTTCCCCTTCATGCGTCAATAATGCACCTGCAATTACTTCATCCTCAAAATCAGGTGCAAACTCACCGTCATCATTAAACATAGGAATAATAAAATTTAGTAAGTTTTTGGCATACATTTCACTCGCATGCGCCGCGACCTGACTGGCAACATTTAAAGGTGCATGGATAATAACGCCATTATCGGTAGTAATTGTTTCATTAGGCTTAGTCAGTGTACAGTTGCCGCCACCTTCTGCTGCAAGATCAATAATCACCGCACCTGATTTCATTCCTGCAACCGTTGTTTCAGGAATGATTTTAGGCGCTGGACGACCAGGCACTGCCGCTGTTGTAATCAAAACATCAGCCTGTGCAATATAAGATGCCAGCTCTTCTTGTTGCTGTGTTTTCTCATCATCCGTCAGTTCGCGGGCATAACCACCCTCCCCTGTCGCCGATATTTTAAGCTCAATGGCTTTAGCACCCAATGATTGGATTTGCTCAACGGTTTCAGGACGCACATCATATGCCTCAACAATAGCACCGAGACGTTTAGCCGTTGCAATTGCCTGCAAACCAGCAACACCAACACCAATAATAATCACTTTAGACGGGCGAATAGTGCCAGCCGCAGTCGTTAGCATGGGGAAAAAACGAGCTGAAATATCAGCCCCCATAATTGCTGCTTTATAACCCGCTACTGCTGCTTGAGAGGATAAAATATCCATCGACTGTGCGCGTGAAATACGCGGAACCAGCTCCATTGCGTAGCAAGTAATCTTCTTTTCTAGAAGCTTTTTTACCAACTCAAGATTATTATGTGCTTGAATCGTCGCTAATAAGGTGCTGCCATCGTTCATCGCATTCACCTCATCAATACTGGGTGCTTGCACACGAAAAATAACATCCGCTTGCTTCGATAAATCACTAGCAGAGCTTACAATCGTAGCTCCTTTGAAAAGCGCATCAGGAATATAGGCCTCTGCGCCAGCACCTGATTCTATTAGTATTTCAGCGCCTAATTTGTCCAGTCGAGTAATCACACTAGGCTCCATCGCAACGCGACGTTCGCCCTCTGCGGTCTCTTTTGGAACCCCTATTTTAATTGGCATATTGGTTATTACTCCGTGTTTTTTAGAGATAATTTTTGATAACCTCGGACTTTAGCAAGGAGTTGAAAAAAAAGGAAATGGTAAATGGATTTATAGTGGGATTAGAGCGTATGAATTTCTACCCAAAGAATATTCAGGTTAGGGACTTTGAATAAATAGAGTTCTTTCTCTTTAGGCGAGGCATTTTTATATTGCCTCACCTATCAGCATCAGTACTGATAGACTTTTATTATTTTTTAACGGTTGAAAATCCAAGTAATTCCCATGTTTGCATACCACCACGAAAATATTTTACTTTATCCACAGGATAGCCATATTTAACTAATATTTTGATGCTTTCAGGAGATTGTCCACACCACATACCATTGCAAAACATCACTAATGTTTTTGCTTTAGAGTAATCAAATGCACTCGCTCCTTTGCCTTCAACAATTGCTTCATCCGCATCATCAATATCCGTCTCTTTTGCTAATTTAACCCCAAAGTGTTGATTGAATATTTTAACAATACCTTCTGTGGTAGCACCTTTAGCTGGAACTAAATCAAGCCATGAGACGTTAATTGCACCTGGTATGGTTCCACGTACTAGCCATTCTGGGGTGCGTGAATCAACGAGTACGATAGATTTATCGCCCTTGCTCATTTTTTTAATATAATGGACGACTTCCACTTCCCCAATTGTTTCTACCCCATTACCAAGACTCATAGGTTGTATGCAAAAAGGAGGACAGGCACGGGAGGTTTTAGCAAAAGCGGGTTTGATTGTATTATCATTATCTTGATTGCGTTTTACTTCGACATCTTTCCCCTCTATCTTGATGGTAACGCTCAGTATGTCAGGGGTAATTCCAACAGGCTCTCGTTCTTCGGCTAATAATGTCGTACTACTAAAAATAAGCGCGGTGCTAAATAGTATTTTTGCTACTGTTTTGATCTTTTTCATTTGATTTTTCCTAGC
>JAGLBQ010000068.1 GCA_023146675.1 Cocleimonas sp.
ATCGCTAATAAATTGGGTAAAGTACCCAAACCAAAGGCAAACATAAGTAATGCGCCTTCTAAAGCGCTACCTGCCGATAGTGCCATAATCAGAATGGTGTAAACTAAACCACAAGGAAGCCAACCCCAGATAAAACCAAGCGGAATAGCGCGTGCTACGGTATTAACAGGAATAAAACGACGACTGAATGGCTCAATCAGTTTCCATAAATTAGCGCCAAGTGCTTCAACTTTAGTTAGCCCGTTCCATAATCCTGCAAGGTATAAACCAAGTAGCAACATAAAAATGGCAGCAATAATGGATAATATTTGTTTAGCTTGATTGAGTTCTGCAAGGCTCAGTAAACTTGCACCTAATGCACCAATGAGTGCACCTGCGCTGATATAGCCTACGATGCGCCCAAAATTGTAACCCAACAGAAGGGGTAAATGAGTAAAAAAGGAAGGTTTTTTGACACTAGGCTGTTGCCCTAAAGAGAGCATCCCGACAATACCACCGCACATGCCAATGCAATGAATGCCCCCAACCAACCCTGTTATGAAAGCGATTAGGTAGGGGGAATTATCTATCCATACTATATCCATGAAAGTAAGGTATCCATGAAGTTGTTCTGTCTGTCGTTATTTAATTAACAGATTGACGCGGCATATATTTGCCTGCGGAAGTGCGTATGAAAACATCATTAATCATTGGATGTATCACCTCATCTCGCGAAGAATCAGAGCTTATGCTTTGCTCCGCAACATAGGCCATGGTGGTTTCTTCATCGACTAAAACATGATACCAAGGGGAGTCTTTAGGCGCTCTAAGCTCCGCCTCTTCCTCATACCATTCATCATCGCCTTCAAAATTAGCATCAACATCAACAATCACACCACGAAAGTCATATTGATTGTGGTAAATTACATCGCCAATATTATATTCTGCTCTTTTTATAGTTGTTTGATTAATATCCATGTTTTACCTCATGTTATAGATTACTAGGCTGACTGAGCGCTAGTTGTACGAAATGGTTTACGATAAAGACAAAAGTGGGGGATGTTTTATCATAATTCAAGAGATTACCCGATACTCTCTTGATGGTTGGTCTATCATAATAGCAGAAATATTCTACACGCTTCCTAACTTAACGGGCATTATACCAGACTTATGGATGAGAAAAATGTTCATAAATTGGATTCATCGCGCCCATTTATTGGCTTGCAAACTTTCAGCTACCCGCTGATCTGTCATTAATAATTGCTGATAAAGCTGTTTGCTTTGCTCTGTAGAAAGATTTGTTCCGACGAGTTTGGAAAGGTCTGTTTTTATATAACCCTGTTGATTTAAGCTACCTGTTAAGTACCCCATATTGTTGATCATTAAATGTTTATTAGGCTTCCAAAGCGAAGTCCCTAGTGCAGAAATTGATTCATCCAAGCCCATTAAATCAGCCATTGTAGGCATTAAATCCAATTGAGAACGAATTTCCTGCACTCTTTTGGCTTGCACTAAATCTGTGTTTTCTGAGTAAATTATGAGTGGGATATGAAAGAGTTCATTATACTGTGCTTGTTTTGAAACATAACTAGCGGAAGGATGGTCAGCGGTAATAATAAAAATCGTATTATTAAACCAAGTTTCTTTACGCAGACCTTCAATAAATTGTTGTAGTGACCAATCCAGATACGCAATGGAGTTCAACATACCGTTTACCCCATCGATCTGATAAGGGTATTTTTCAAATTGTTTGGGTAAGCGAATATAAGGGGAATGTGTTGTTCCTGAGAAAAAACTCATCAGTACAGGCTGTTGCGGATTGCTTATAAAATGTGTTTTTATTTTGTTTTGTAGCAGCATTAAGGTTTCATAGTCATAACCAAAGTGAGGCTTTGTACCCTGTGGATAATCAAGCTGTAAATCACCAATATCTTCCATACCCCAATAATGCTCAAAACCAACGCTATTCGCGAGCGCATCAATACGAAAAGAGGCACGTTTCGAGGTTTGTGCAAACAGTGTTTTATAGCCATTTTGTCGTGCTAGCTTGGCTATCTGAGTGATTTTATACGTGCTGAGACCTTTATCAACCGTAGGAAAACCAAGCAATGCAGGAATCCCTGTCCAAATCGCTTGCAAGCCAATAATACTGCGCTGTCCTGCGGAGTAAAAATTATCATAGACCATTGATTTAGCAACCAAATCATCCAGATAAGGGGTTACACCATAATTTTTCTTCCCCAATGCATCAATAAATTCATAATTCAAACTCTCGATTTGTAAAACAATTATATTGGGGTGATTCTGTTTGTTTTTATAGCGCTGCTCAAACGGGTAATCTTTAGTAATCCCCAATTCTTTTTGAATATCTTGATCAGAAAAATGATGATGCTCGTAATGACTGGCATTATTGCTACTCATTGACACACGAATGCCTGTGTAGACACCGTTTAGAGTAAGATTTGCCAGCTCATTGGAGTCACTAATAAAGGCATTAATCACCATTAACGGTTTACCCGTGAACAAGCCGCCACGAATAATTAACAGGATGACTAATACTACAAAAGGCAATGCTACCAATGTTTGCCAGTACTGCGGAATACTATTCTTTTGATCGCTTGTCGAGGCAATCAAAAACCATTTTTGCCAAATTTTAGCAAAGAGTATGACAAAAACAATAAAGCCTATTACCGCCAACCAATAGGTTTTTAGCATAGAAATAATATAGGCAGTATCACTTTGCATCTGTGCCAACTCCGCCCCCACATGACGCTGTGAATGCTGAAAAAAGACAATATCCATAGCCAGTGCTAATATTGCTAGTAATAACACGGCAAAACAAATCCAAGCCGTTATTTGATACCAAATTCGAGAACTAAAAAACGTTAAGGGGATAAATAACAATAAAATAGGCAGTGCTAATAAAGCAACCATGATGGAAAGGTCAAAACGAATACCGTGAGCAAAGGCTAGTAGAATTTCACTGATTGAAAGGCTAGAAAAGTATTCTGCATTGGCTAAAAGCAATAATCCGCGCATTAGGGTAAAAATAAGAATGACAGCAATAAGAATGCGTGCGATAAAAGTTAGTTTTTTTTTCATGAAAGAAAGATTTATTCTACTTTAAAAGTGACCAAATGAAATTCAATTTTAAGTGACTCAACAGCGGATATAGAAGTATCAGCATACTTTCTGCTGATGGAGTCATGAGGTGTTTGTTATGCATTCCCACGTTGGAGCGTGAAAATGAAACTAAAAGAGGATAAAAAACTAATTTTTCAAACGATAACCCGTCTTAAACATCCATGCAACCACCCCAATACACACCACTAAAAACAGCATAATCATTGCTAGACTCAATCCTACACTCACATCGGACACCCCAAAAAAGCTCCAGCGAAAGCCACTAATAAGGTAAACCACAGGGTTAAATAAAGTCACCGTCTGCCAAAAGGGAGGCAGCATACTAATGGAATAAAAACTACCCCCCAGAAAAACGAGCGGAGTAATAACCAGTAAAGGAATCAGTTGTAATTTATCAAAATTAGTTGCCCATAGACCGATAATAAATCCAAACAGGCTAAAGGAAATACAGGTAAGTATTAAAAAAGCCAGCATCCAGAAAGGGTGTTGCACTTGTAAATCAACAAATAGATTGGCGACTGCTAAAATAATTAAACCCAGAATAAAGGACTTACTAGCCGCCGCGCCCACATAACCTAATAATATCTCAAAATGGGAAATAGGTGCAGACATGACTTCATAAATAGCCCCTGTAAACTTGGGAAAGAATATTCCAAAGGAGGCATTGGCAATGCTTTGGGTCAGTAATGACAGCATGACTAAACCTGGCACTATAAATGAGCCATAGGAAATTCCATCAACTGTATCAATACGAGAGCCTATTGCTGAACCAAAGACAATAAAGTAAAGCGAGGTAGAGATAACAGGCGAGGCAATACTTTGAAATAACGTTGTCCATGCACGTAGCATTTCATATTTATAAATAACTTTTACAGCGTGAAAATTCATTATTTTTTACTCACCAAATGAACGAAAATATCTTCTAAAGAACTTTGTGCGGTTTGCAGATCTTTTAACTCTAATCCTGCTTTATGGATTTCTTTCATCAGTAGCGTGATACCTGTGCGCTTGCCTTGTGTATCATAAGTATAAACTAACTCAGAACCCTCTTTTTCTAGCACCAAATTATAAATTGCTAATGATGCGGGTATCTCTGAAATACTCTCTCTTAGTTCAATAATTAGCTGCTTTTTACCCAGTTTTTGCATTAATGCCTGTTTTTCATCAACCAGCAATAACTCTCCACCACTAATAATACCCACACGGTCAGCAATTTCTTCTGCTTCCTCAATATAATGGGTGGTCAAAATAATAGTAACGCCTGATTCACGCAGGCGACGTATAATATTCCACATATCCTTACGTAACTCTACATCAACGCCTGCGGTTGGTTCATCAAGGAATAAAATGCTAGGTTCATGAATTAGCGCCTTGGCAATCAACACCCTGCGTTTCATGCCACCTGATAGCATTCTTATTTCAGTATCCTTTTTATCCAACAAACTTAAATCAGTTAACATTTGGGCGACCAAGGCTTTATCTGCCTTTTTACCAAATAAACCACGACTGAAATTCAAGGTATTCCATGGTGTTTCAAATGCAGGAAGTGTTAGTTCTTGAGGAACTAAACCAATTAACGCACGTGTTTTTCGATACTCAGAAATAATATCAAAACCATCAACCTCAACCCGTCCTTCTGAGGGAGAGACTAAGCCGCAAATAATAGAAATAAGCGTGGTTTTACCTGCACCATTTGGACCTAATAAAGCGAGAATCTCACCTTTTTTAATCTCTAAATTAACCACTTTAAGCGCCTGATGCCCTGAAGCATAAGTTTTAGATAGGTTTTTAATTGATATTATATTTTTCATTGGATTTTTTGGTGCAACACTAAATAGCGTAGTTTATAAGTATCAATGCACTGTTTCAATTAGAACCTGAGTTCGTAAGATTACTGACTATTAATCTTAGCTGGGATACAAGA
>JAGLBQ010000069.1 GCA_023146675.1 Cocleimonas sp.
GCTAATATTTCGTTATTCAGGGCTATTTTAGAACAAAATAAAGAAGAAGATAACAATCAACTTGTTCATTATAGTGACTTGCAATACTCCGTAATTAAAACCAAAAAGTTTATTAAACCCCATGAAAACACTTGATTTCTAGCATTTCTCTGTTATTTTTTTCATTAGCTCATTATTAACTATCCTCTCAATATATAATCATTTGATTATATGTAAGCCAATCCATTCATCTAACCAGCCATTTTGTTTGTTTGATTTTTGATCAAATCTTCTTGCATAGCAAACAAATTAGTAATATCTTGCGAACTCATAAGCTCTGTTTTTCAGGCAGAGTAAAGCCTAGACCCTGAAAGTGCTGGCACACTTACAGGCCTTAAGTAAACCGAATCAAAATTATTATTGGGGTTTTGCAATGGCAACGGACTTTGGCAGTACACAATCAGACTCAGTAGTAGAAGTGCGCCAAGAACAATTACTGCACCTTTATGAAAAAACGGGGCTTAGTTTCTGGGGTAATATCGTTATAGCGATATTACTAGCAACTATATTAGCTCTTCAAGCCGACGTGAGCAGAGATCAAATTCTGAATCTTTTTATCTGGTTTGGCTTAATTATTGCGACTAGTATTTACCGATTAATTATTGCCAACAGCTTTGAAAAAGAACACAATTTTACTCAAAATAAAATCAATTACTGGGTCAAACGATACACTACTATCAGCACTGTTATTAATGTGATCTGGGGCGCTATAGGTATCTTTCTCTTTCCTAAGGAATTACTTTATCAAGGGCTTTTATTCCTATCATTACTCAGCGTACTGCTTGCTTCTGTCCCTTTGCTTGCCCTTTCTCGTGCAATGTATTATTTACAAATGGCCGTTGTGCTCCTGCCAATCACGCTTTTCATTCTTCTACAGGCGGATAAAGAACACTATATTATGGCTGTAGCCTTGTTCACTACTGCTATTAGTTTATTGGCTGCGGCAAATTATATTTATGAGCTATTGGCTAAATTACAAAAAACACAGTCTGAATTGTTAAGGCAGGCGAATACAGATCAACTCACTAAAATCCCGAATCGTCGTCAGTACGATCAAAGTTTTAAGATAGAATGGCGGCGTTGCACACGTGATAATTTACCCATTTCAATGTTATTAATTGATGTTGATTATTTTAAAAAATATAATGATCGATTTGGTCATTCACAAGGCGATGAATGTCTCATCAATGTGGCGAGTCGTTTGGGAACTATTTCACGTCGTCCAGGCGATATTGCTGCGCGTTATGGTGGGGAGGAATTTGCGGTATTATTACCAAATACCACGCTAGAAAACGCCATGATGCTGGCAGAAAGATTTCGCACGGGGATTGAGCGACTAGCAATTAAACACCCTGATTCAGATTATAACGTACTAACAGTGAGTATTGGCGTTTCGACTTGTCATCCAATGCAATGTAATGATGCCAATACCGATACAGTCTATCCTGCTATGCTGATGAACTCATCAGATAACGCCATGTATTTGGCAAAACGTCAAGGACGTAACCGCATTGCAACCCAAGGTTGTGG
>JAGLBQ010000007.1 GCA_023146675.1 Cocleimonas sp.
GATTATTAATTCTGCTAATATCATTTTTTTCACCTAACTACTTATAAAAAATAATGAAAAACTGTATCCCAGAAGAAATTCAACAACTCTCTAGTACTCCTGATGCCCTTGGCAAAAGCTTTAAGCGTTATTTGATTTACCATCTAGGTCGTAAATCAGGTTGTGCGCCTTGTTATCTATTTGAATCTGCATCAAAAACATTACGTGATCGCGTCATTGTTAATTGGCATCAAACGCGTGCAGAGCAGGAAAAAAGCGGGACTAAGCAAGCTTATTATTTGTCCTTAGAGTTCCTAATGGGACGTGCTTTGGGGAATCATCTGCTTAATTTAGACCTGACTGATAATATGCGTGAAACCCTTGAGGGATTCTGCATGGACTTGGAAGAAATTGAGTCTGTTGAAGCGGATGCAGGACTTGGCAATGGTGGCCTCGGACGCTTGGCTGCTTGTTTTATGGATAGTTGTGCCACTTTAAACCTTCCTGTCATGGGCTATGGTTTGCATTACGAATACGGTATGTTCCGCCAGTTGATTAATAATGGCTATCAAGAAGAAGAGCCTGATCAATGGTTACGTAATGGTAATCCGTGGGAATTACGACGAGCAGAATACACTCAACGGATACATTTTGGGGGGCACACTGAGTTTTATCACGATGAAAATAACCAATTAAAAGCACATTGGGTTAATACGCGTGATGTCTTGGCAATACCGCATGATGTGCCTATTTCAGGTTATAAAAATAACACCGTTAATACCTTGCGCTTATGGAAGGCTGCAGCGACAGAAGAGTTTGATCTGGATGAATTTAATTCAGGTGATTATGCCGAATCAATGGCGGCAAAAAATTCAGCAGAAAATATCACAATGGTACTGTATCCCAATGATAGCAGTGAGAATGGCAAAGAATTACGCCTACGCCAACAGTATTTTCTAGCCTCTGCTAGCCTACAAGATGTGTTACGTCGCTGGGAGTTAAGAGGAGGCAAAGATTACCAATATTTTGCTGAAAAAAATGTCTTTCAAATGAATGATACTCATCCAACCATTTCTGTCGCAGAACTCATGCGCTTATTAATGGATGAAAAAGGTTTAGCTTGGGATGAGGCTTGGCAAATAACGACGAAAACAATGGCCTACACCAACCATACACTGTTACCTGAAGCACTTGAAAAATGGTCAGTTAGCCTGTTTAAATCCCTTTTACCGCGCTTACTGGATATTATCTACGAAATCAATGCCCATTTTATGGATACAGTGCGTGCAAAATGGCCTGCCAACCCTGATAAACAACGTCAACTTTCAATTATTGAAGAAGGCTCTCATCCTCAGGTGCGCATGGCACATTTAGCTATTGTGGGTAGTTTTTCGGTAAATGGTGTCGCTGCATTGCATTCAAAATTACTTTGTGAAGGTTTATTTAAAGACTTCTATACCCTTTGGCCTGAGAAATTTAATAATAAAACCAATGGCGTAACACCTCGTCGCTGGATAGCTCATGCGAACCCTTTGCTGACTAAGTTAATTACAAAAACAATCGGGGATGAGTGGATTTCTGATTTAAGTAAAATTTCACAACTAAAGAAATTTGCAGCTAAAGATCAGACTAAATTTCAGGCAGAATTTAAAGCCGTAAAACAGGCTAATAAGCAACGCTTGGCGGATATCATCCAGCAAGCTTGTCAGGTTACGTTTAATTGTGATGCGCTCTTTGATATTCAGGTAAAACGTATTCACGAATACAAGCGACAATTACTTAATGCATTGCATATGATCCATTTATATTCCCAGATTAAACAGGGAAAGACGGATAATTGGGTTAATCGCTGCATCCTCATTGGTGGTAAAGCAGCTCCTGGCTATGTGATGGCAAAAGATATTATCAAGCTGATTAATAATATTGCGCATGTGGTGAATAATGACCCTGAAATTGGTGATAAATTAAAAATTGCCTTTTATCCTAACTATGATGTTTCCAGTATGGAGATTATTGCCCCTGCTGCCGACCTTTCTGAGCAAATTTCAACCGCTGGAAAAGAAGCATCGGGTACGGGTAATATGAAGTTTATGATGAATGGTGCATTGACGATTGGTACTTATGATGGTGCTAATATCGAAATACTGGAGCATGTGGGTGAAGAAAACTTCTTCCTATTTGGGCTAAAAGAGAATGAAGTTAATGAATTATTACCGCATTATCAACCAGAAAAATTCCTACAACAGGATAAAGATCTGCAACAAGTGATTAAATTATTAAAATCAGACCATTTTAATGCACTTGAAGCAGGTATTTTTAATAATATTATTAACGGCTTACTCAGCCCACATGACCCTTGGATGACATTAGCTGATTTCCGTAGCTATATTGATGCTCAAAATAGAGCAGCGCAGGCATGGAAAAACCAACAACAGTGGATAGGCATGAGTATTATGAATACTGCCTGTAGTGGTTTTTTCTCCACGGATAGAACCATGCAGGAATACAATAATGATATTTGGAAGTTGAAGCCGATAGCATAACGCCATGATCAACTTATAACGTTGCTATTTATAATGGATTTTGTTGATAAATAATGTCATGGAAGCGAGTCTTCAGACTCGCTCCTCTTTCCGATACCCCTAGCTACTTTTAGGTATTCAACTGCCTCGCCTAACGGCATCGGAGATATTGTGAAGCTAAAGCATCACTTCCATTTTACTTAGTTGATGTTAGACCTTGCATGCAACCTTCTCTATGACAACTACTTGAGCTTATTTTCAGCACCAACCCCTATTTGATCAGCTTTTAAGCGTCTTCTAGCATAACTATTGTTCCATATAAATTAATTATCCTGTAGGTTATACCCCCGAATTTCCATTCCATACCAACAAAAAAAGAGTTAATAAATGAGCGCTGAAATACTAATGAATGTAACTCCGCAAGAGTCCCGTGTTGCACTATTAGAAAATGGTGTTTTACAAGAGATTCTTATTGAGCGGACGCATAGCGAAAGTATTGTCGGCAATATTTATAAAGGCAAAGTATCTCGTGTATTACCTGGCATGGATGCTGCCTTTATTGATATCGGCATGCCTAAATCTGCTTTTTTACATGCCTCTGACCTTAAATTTCCTAAAGATTTATTCAAGGGTGATCCTGTCAAAGAGAGTGACATTTTGCAGCCCCCTCCCATTTCCAAACTCCTTTATGAAGGCAAGCAAGTATTAGTGCAGGTTATAAAAGATCCTATTGGCACTAAGGGCGCGCGCCTGACAACGTATGTCACAATTCCTTCTCGCTACGTGGTGTTAATGCCAAGTGCCAAAACCATTGGTGTTTCCAGTAAAATTGATGCAGGTAAAGAGAGAGTGCGCTTAAAAAAAATAGTGCATGAACTCAATGAAAAAAATGATGCTAGCCATGGCTATATTATTCGTACCGCAGCCGAAGGGATATCAGAGGAGCTATTACAAAAGGATATAGATTTTTTAAATAAATTATGGCTAAGTATTGGGGAGATGTCAGAAACTGCCCCCAAAGGTTCGATTGTTTATTCTGATTTACCTTTGGTTAAGCGCATTTTACGTGATGTGGTTAGTGAGGAAATTACCAGTGTTCGAGTTGACTCACGTGAAACCGCTGCCAAGATAAGCTCATTTTGTGAGAAATATGTTACAGAATTAGTCGGTTTTGTCTCGCACTACCCTGGAGAGCGCCCAATTTTTGATCTTTATGGGGTTGAGGATGAAATCCAAAAAGCGCTTAAAAGACAGGTGCAATTAAAGTCGGGTGGCTATTTGATTATTGATCAGACAGAGGCAATGACTACCATTGATGTCAATACAGGTGGTTTTGTTGGACATCGCAATCTTGAAGAAACAATTTTCAAAACCAATCTGGAGGCGGCGCAGGCAATTGCACGTCAACTGCGCTTACGCAATCTAGGGGGCATTATTATTCTTGATTTCATTGATATGAAAGATGAGGAGCATAAGAAACTGGTACTAGCGGCTTTAGAAAAAGCATTGGCAAAAGACTATACCAAAACAAATGTCACGACCGTATCCTCGCTAGGTTTGGTGGAAATGACACGTAAACGCACCAGTGAAAGTTTGGGGCATATACTGTGTGAATCCTGCCCTACCTGTCATGGACGTGGCTATATCAAAACAGCAACCACGGTTTGCTACGAGATATTCCGTGAGATATTACGTGAATCGCGCCAGTTTGATGCTAAGGAGTTTTTAGTCCTTGCGGCACAGGATGTGGTGGATTTATTTATAGACGAAGAATCAGAGAGTCTTGCAGAATTACAGGAATTCATTGATCTACCGATTCGTTTTCAAGTTGAAAATTTATATACGCAAGAACAATTTGATGTCGTTTTACTATAATCTAAACCCTGCAAGTACCCGCAGGATTTAGATATAAGTTAGGAATAAAAATTGAAAAAAAAAGTAACAAAAATAGCAGCCATTCAAATGGCATCAGGGCCAGTCGTACAAGGTAATTTAATGCAAGTAGCAACACTTATCAAAGAAGCATCTGAAAAAGGTGCAGATATGGTGGTGTTGCCTGAAAGTTTTGCCATTATGGGGCAGAATGAAGAGCAGCGGGTTGAAATTGCAGAAGAAGAAGGACAGGGTCTCATTCAAGATACCTTGAGTCAGTTAGCCGCAAATTTTGGCATATGGATTGTTTCAGGCACCATTCCGCTAAAAACAAACGACCCTAAAAAATCAACCGCCTCCTCTATTATGATTGATGATAAAGGTAAACAAGTAGCGCGCTATGACAAAATTCATTTATTTGATGTTGTCCTAGAAGATGACAATGAAGTGTATAACGAAAGTGCAACCACCGTTCCTGGTTCAGATATTGTTGTCGTTGATACCCCCTTTGGCAAAATTGGCATGACCGTTTGCTATGACTTACGTTTCCCAAAACTCTATCGTAAATTAATTGAGCAAGGCGCAGAAATACTGTTAATACCCTCCGCCTTTACCGAGCTAACAGGCAAGGCACATTGGGAACCTTTATTACGCGCTCGTGCCATTGAGAATCTTAGTTACGTTGTTGCCCCTGCACAAGGTGGCTATCATGTTAATGGTAAAACAACGCATGGTAATAGCATGATGATTGATTTCTGGGGAAAAGTTTGTGACCGATCCAGCAAAGGGGCTAATGTTATTATGATGAATATTGACTTGCAGGCGCAACGCCAAGTGCGCAAAAACTTCCCTGTTTTGGAGCATCGGAAGTTGTAAAATAATAAGGATTTAATTCTTAAAGCAAACAGCTATTATTATCCTCATACCCCCATCGCTAGGATCAATAACGTAAACGGCAATTGGAATGCAAATAGCAGAAGAAAAGCTAATTTTTTATTATAATGGCAATGTCCAGAAAGTACCTTCTTATCACTTAATCGAAGCCGCTCTTGATGAGCGAGGCGATTATCTAGTCGAGTTTTATAATGAGTTTTTAATTGATATTTATGTGTTGCTGGATGATCTAGATTCAACCTATATTGCTATCGATTGGGACAATACGGTTAGCGCAGATCCTGAATTTTTTATTGACCTCATCGAGAAGTTTCAAAAAGCAGGCTACACTCCTTTTATTTGCACCTTACGCGCACCCGATAAAGAAAATATCGCTGAAATAACCTCTGTTTTAGAAGCACGTAATATTGCCATCTACCTGACAGATGGTCAGGACAAATATGACTATATGAAAAATTTAGAGATTAATGTACACCTCTGGATTGATGATTTTTACCCAAGCATCTGTAGAGAAATATGCCCTTTGCTGACAAAAAATGGTATTGATTAAGGTGTAAAAATACCTATTTATACTCGCTTCATCGGCTATTTCAGCAAAACTAAACTATCATCAGAATATTGTTATTTCATTTTGTAAACTTTAGTTTCTAATCAGTCATTTTCTTCAATCCACATCATTTGAATGGCTTCCAGTATTTTTTCATTGGAATATTCAGGATTATCATTAAAATTTTCTAATGCCATCACCCATTGTCGCAAGTCAGTAAAACGTATATATTTTGGATCAACATCAGGGTGTGCATCAATTAAATCCAGTGCAATATCGAGTGTATCTACCCATTTTAACTCCATTGTTTAACCCTCAGTGATTTTCTGAAACCATATTAATCGTATATTTTGGAATTTCCACAACCAAATCATCCTCAACCACTTTAGCCTGACAGCTTAAACGTGAATCAGGATCAACGCCCCATGCTTTATCCAGATAATCTTCTTCCAAATCCGTTGCTTCTTCTAATGAGTCAAACCCTTCACGCACATAGACATGACAGGTTGTACAAGCGCATGACTTTTCACATGCATGCTCTATATCAATACCTGCTTTTAATGCTGCATCACAGATAGTTGTATTTTTATCTGCTTCTACCACCGCACCTTCTGGGCAAATTTCATCATGTGGGAGGAATATAATTTGTGGCATGTTTATTAACCTAATTTTTGAATTTATTGATGTCTTGACCCGCCATTGCGGTGCGAATATTACCATCCATGCGTCGCGCAACATAAAATGCAGCAGCGGACTCCATCGCTTTAATGGCTGTTTCTATCGCCTCTGTTGTTCCTGATTCTTTTTCAGCAAGTAAAACAGTACGTACATCTAACAGCGTCTTTTTCTCATCATCTGATAATAACGCATCGCCATCACTTGCCATTGCGGAGTCTAAAGCTTCCAGTGTTCTATCCGCCTCTACTTGCTGTTCACGCAATTTACGCGCTTCCATATCCGCCTTTGCATTCGTCATGGAGTCAGTAATCATGGTCTCAATTTCTAAATCACTGAGTCCATAAGATGGCTTCACTTCAATTTTTGCTTTCGCTCCTGTTGTCTGCTCTTCTGCGCTAACATTTAGCAGCCCATCTGCATCCACTTGAAAGGTCACTTTAATTCTTGCAGCACCTGCTACCATTGCAGGAATATCTCGCAAGGTAAATTTGGCTAAGGAACGATTTTCTTCAACTGTTTCGCGCTCACCTTGCAAGACGTGAATGGTCATTGCATTTTGATTATCTTTGAAGGTAGTAAACTCTTGCGCTTTAGCGACAGGAATAGTGGTATTGCGCGCGATAACCTTTTCTACCAGCCCACCATACGTTTCTAACCCTAATGATAATGGAATAATATCAAGCAATAGCATGTCACTATCGGGCTTATTACCTGCTAATAAATCAGCCTGAATTGCTGCACCTACCGCGACAACTTTATCAGGGTCAATATCAACCAAGGGGGGTTGCTCAAAAAACTCACCAACACGTTCACGGATAATGGGCATACGCGTAGAACCACCGACCATGACCACATCCATGATGTCATCTTTATCCAGCTCTGCATCACGCAAAGCACGCCGACAGGCAAACAGGGTTTTCTTTATTAAGGGCTCGACTAATTCTACAAATTGATCATGACTGAAAGACTCTTCAAAACCATCAACAGAAACCATCACCGTTTCAGCATGACTTAATGCTTCTTTCACTCGACGTGCTTCAATAAGTATTTGGCGGAGTTTTTTTGCATTTTTTTGATCATTAACTGCTTGATTTTCACCTAGCTGCTGTAAAATCCATTCAGCAATAACATGGTCAAAATCATCACCCCCTAAGGCTGAGTCCCCCCCTGTTGCCAAAACTTCAAACACACCTCGGTTTAGGCGCAAAATGGAAATATCAAATGTACCGCCACCCAAGTCATAAACTGCTATGATTTTTTCATCAACACACTCACCTTGGTCTAAACCATAGGCAACAGCAGCAGCAGTTGGCTCATTCAGTAAACGGTAGACATTCAAATCAGCTAAGCGAGCGGCATCTTTAGTGGCTTGGCGTTGCGCATCATCAAAATAAGCGGGTACAGTAACCACCACACCGTTAAGTTCGCCACCTAAAGCATCTTCAGCGCGTGCTTTTAATGTTTTTAATATTTCGGCGGATATTTCAATGGCAGATTTATCACCACTAAGGGTACGGATTTTGGGGACAGCAGAAGTGTCATCTGCAAATTCATAGGGCAAGACACCCGCCAGTGTATTCATATCCTCTACGCCGCGCCCTAATAAGCGCTTTGCAGATGCGATAGTGTTTTTATAATCATCAATAAGTGCAGCTTGTGCTGATTGACCCACACTCACCGAACCATCTTGTAAATAACGCACAATAGACGGTAATAAATGCTCACCATCTGAATCAGCCAATGTTGTAGCATCACCACTACGCACTGTCGCAATTAATGAATTAGTCGTTCCTAGATCAATCCCAGCTGCTAAACGGTGCTGATGAGGCGCCGTTGACATGCCAGGTTCAGATATTTGTAATAGAGCCATAGGTATTTTGGTAGATTAATTTTTAAGTTAATTTCTACCACGAAATACACAGAACAAAAAAAAATATTTAAGAGGTTTTTCCGTGTACTCCGTATATTCCGTGGTTCCAATCTTTATTTAGGACTGAAGATTATGCAAACATTTCATCTTCCAGTTTTTCTTGCAAGCGTTTTACCTCATCACTAAGACGTTCGTAAAACTTCATTTTAAGTACTGCATCTTTTGCTAGTTCCAACTGATCTGCTTCCAAGTTCTGTTGAAAATTATCTTCTAAGGCTTGCTTATCTTGCTTCACTTGCTGACCAATTTTATCGACCTGATCTAAGGCATCATTTGCCTCAATGGCGGCTTCTAGCGCCTCGCGTGTTTCCATTTGAGCCATTAAAAACGGCATATCATGGGTACTATCACAGAGTTCAAAGTCTACATCTTTCAGTTCTAATAGGTATTGCGCACGCAAACGGGGGGATTTTAGTGCTTCATTGGCTTCATTAATATAGCCTGTGGTTTGAACCGCGACACGACGTTCTTGATCACTTTCGTTAACAAAGCGGTCTGGATGATATTTAGCTTGTAATTCGCGAAAATTACGCGCTAATAACGACCTATCAAGAGAAAATTGAGCAGACAGGGAGAATAATTCAAAATAGTTTTGAGTAAAATTTAAAGACATCATTAAACCGTGAAACTCTCACCACAACCACAACTACCACTCTCATTAGGATTAGAGAATTTAAAACCTTCGCTAAGCCCTTCTTTTTGAAAGTCCATTTCAGTGCCATCAAGATAAACAAGACTTTTTGGATCTATGATGATCTTTACACCATACGATTCAAATATCTCATCATGGTCATCCATTTCATCAACAAATTCCATCACATACGCCATGCCAGAACAACCGTGTGTTTTAACACCCAAACGTAAACCAATACCTTTTCCTCGATTTTCTAGAAAGGATTTAACCCGCTGTGCAGCTACTTCAGTTAATGAGATTGACATAAAAACACCTTAATCATGTATTAATAATTGGCAAGGTTGATAAAAAATGGCATCTATTATATTTCCATTATTCTAAATCACAGGGAAAATATTATACCCTACGCTATAACATGCCGCAGGTGATGCTATCGCTTATCTACCCCCTACCTATTTATCATCATTATTTTATTGCTTAGACTGGTAATCATCTATTGCCGCTTTAATGGCATCTTCTGCCAAGACAGAGCAATGAACCTTTACAGGCGGTAACTCTAGCTCTTCTGCAATTTCTGTATTTTTGATTTCTTTTGCTTCATCTAGCGTTTTGCCTTTTACCCATTCCGTTAATAGGCTTGATGAGGCAATGGCTGATCCGCAACCATAAGTTTTGAATTTTGCATCTTTGATAATGCCATCCTCATCAACTTGGATTTGCAACTTCATCACATCACCACAAGCAGGTGCTCCGACCATACCCGTGCCAATAT
>JAGLBQ010000070.1 GCA_023146675.1 Cocleimonas sp.
CCAGGGATTAAATATGTCATCGATACAGGGCTAGCACGTATCTCCCGCTATTCATGGCGCTCCCGTGTACAACGCCTGCCCATTGAGGCGATCTCCCAAGCATCTGCCAATCAGCGTTCTGGGCGTTGCGGACGAGTGAGTCACGGCATTGCTATTCGCTTGTATAGCGAGGATGATTTTAATAATCGTGATGAATTTACCCAGCCTGAAATTTTACGCACCAATTTAGCCTCCGTTATTTTGCAAATGTCGACACTCAATCTTGGCAAAATAGAAGACTTTCCTTTTGTAGAGCCACCTGATAATCGCATGATACGTGATGGTTTTAAGCTGCTCTATGAAATTGGTGCGGTTGATGATGAGCATAAGGTCACCCCGATGGGACGCACACTTGCGCATTTACCCATTGATGTGCGTTTAGGACGGATGTTATTAGCAGGCAACAAAGAAGGTGGATTAAATGAAGTGCTGATTATTGTCAGCGCGTTAGCAATTCAAGACCCGCGTGAACGTCCACTAGAAAAGCAGCAAGCAGCGGATGAAAAACATAATCGTTTTAAAGATAAAAAATCTGATTTTCTCAGCTATTTAGCATTATGGGATTATTACCAACAAAAAAAGAAAGAACTCTCCCAAAATCACTTGCGTAAACTGTGCAAAAAAGAATTCCTTTCTTATATGCGCATGCGCGAATGGCAAGATACGCATAAGCAACTGCGCTTTAGCTTACAAGATGCCAAGCTGAAATTTAGCGAACAAAAGGCAAGTCCTGATGCTATTCATCGCAGCTTATTAACAGGTCTGCTGGGGCATATCGGCTTTAAAGAAGAAAAGAACGAATACCTTGGCGCTCAGAATCGAAAATTTACACTTTTTCCTGGCTCAGGACTTAGTAAAAAGCCACCAAAATGGGTGATGGCAGCAGAGATGGTCGAAACCTCACGCCTTTTTGCACGCACTGTTGCGATGATTCAACCCCAATGGGTGGAACAATTGGGCAAACATTTATTGCGCCATCATTATAGCGAACCACATTGGCAAAAACGTCCTGCACAGGTTGGCGCGAATGAGCGTACCTCACTCTATGGCATTACCATCACCGCCCAACGACGCATTAATTATGGGGTTATTGATGCCCTTGTTTCACGGCAAATATTTATTCGTCATGCGCTAGTCTATGGAGAATACAGCTGTAAAGCCCCCTTCTTTTTGCATAACCTCAGACTGATTGAAGATATTGAAACCTTAGAAGCAAAATCCCGCCGCCGTGATATTTTAGTCGATGAAGATACGTTGTATGACTTTTATGATCAGCATCTACCTAAAACAATCTACAGCGGCAAAGCGTTTGAAAAATGGCGCAAGCATTTTGAGCAAGAAAATCCCGAAGCATTATTTTTAAATCGTGAAATTTTAATGCAACGGGATGACTCGCACGTAGATCACAAGCAATACCCTGACACTTTCATCCTTCAAGGGCTGCAACTCCCGCTACGCTATCACTTTGAACCAGGACGACAACACGATGGCGTAACCGTACGCATCCCCCTAACCGCCTTAGGGCAATTAAAATCAGCGCCTTTTGAATACCTAGTACCTGGCATGATTGAAGAAAAAATAGTACAGTTTATTCGCAACCTGCCCAAACAAGTGCGCAAACAATTTGTCCCCGCACCGCATTATGCTAAAGCGTGCCATGAAGCGATTCAGCCTAATGATGCCAGTTTTATCAGCACTGTAGCACACCAACTACACCGTATGACAGGCAATCAAATAGAACCAAAAATTCTGAAACAAATTGAATTTGAAGACCATCTATTAATGCGCTTTGAAGTGGTGGATGAAAGTGGCAAAGTAATCAAAGCAGGACGCGATTTAGAGCAATTAAAAGGTATTGCTAACACTAAAACGTCTGCTCATATAGCACAACAAGCAGCTAAACAAGAAAAAAATAGTATTGAGCGGTGCAATATCACTAGCTGGGATTTTGGCGACCTGCCTGAAACTATTATTATTGATAGCATGGGGATGAAAATTAAAGCATGGACAGCGTTAGTGGACGAAGGAAATAGCGTTGCCATTAAACTGTTTGATTCCGCTGAAAAAGCAGCACAGCAACAGGGTTTATTAAAGCTATTGATGCTCTCTGCCAGCAAAGAAATTAATTATTTAAAAAGAAACCTGCCAAATATTAGACAACACTGTTTGCACTATGCCGCCACAGGGCGGTGTGATGAGCTAACACAAAGCATCCTAAAAAATACAGTTCGATTAGTATTTGATACCGATCATTATCAGTGCAATCAACAACAAGATTTTATAGCATTTCTAACAAAGCATCGCCCTAAGCTAATCGAACAAGCCACAGAGCTTTGTCATCAACTTGATACCATTTTACCGTTTCACCACAAGGTTAAAAAAGCACTCAAAGGTAGTATTAACCCCGCGTGGTTAGATGCGTTTAATGATATAACCGATCACCTTAATGCGCTGATCTTTGTAGGTTTTCTTGATA
>JAGLBQ010000071.1 GCA_023146675.1 Cocleimonas sp.
GTCCCGCTTTAAGTTGGTAGCCCACTTATTGATAGGACACCTTTTTTGTAGAAATGTTGCATGCAGTGTCTTATTAGTGAGATTTTAAGAGAGGATTTTTTGCACTAATCTAACCCAATAGCTTGCTCCTAACGGTAAAATATCATCATTAAAATCATAATGACTATTATGCAACATACAGCCACCCTGTCCTTCGCCATTACCAATCCAAATATAAGCTCCCTGACTAGCATTTAGCATATAAGAGAAATCTTCTGCACCCATGCTTGCGGGACTATTGCGATGCACTGATTCTTCGCCTACTAATGACTGTGCTACTGATGCACAAATTTTTGCAAGTTCTGGTGTGTTGATAGTGGCTGGATAACCTGATTCAAAGTGAGTTTTACCGAGAGCATCCATACTCTTACAGAGATTATCCACCAGTGTTTGAATGCGCTGTTTGACACGGTCTCCCACTGCACTATCAAAATAACGTATTGTTCCTGAGAGGTTAAGTTGATCAGGAATAACATTGGTTGCATCACCCGCATTAATGACGGTTACACTGACTACAGCCGATTCTACGGGTGAGATATTACGCGCTACAATGCTTTGCAAGGAATTGACTAATTGAGCGCCAATAACAATAGGATCAACGGTTTGATTGGGCATGGCAGCATGACCACCCTTGCCATTAATTGTAATATGGAAGGTGTCGGTAGCTGCCATTACTTCCTTATCATGCACAACAAATTCACCCGCAGGAATCCCAGGCCAATTATGCATTCCATACACTGCATCACATGAGAAGCGGTCAAATAGCCCCTCTTCAACCATCACCCGCGCCCCCCCTTCACCTTCTTCAGCAGGTTGGAAAATAAAACATACCGTGCCATCAAAATCATTATGCTGTTTTAAATAAGCAGCTGCGCCTAATAGCATGGTGGTATGCCCGTCATGTCCGCAAGCGTGCATAATGCCTTCATGTAGAGACTTATGATTGACTTGGTTTTGCTCTAGGATGGGTAGGGCATCTATATCGGCACGCAATGCAATTGTTTTACCGTTACCCGTATTTTTTACACTGCCTTTTAAAGTCGCAACAATTCCCGTTGTTGCCCAGCCACGTTGTATTTCAAAATCCAATGATTCCAGAACCTCTGCAATGTAATCACTGCTGGTAAACTCTTTAAAAGCAAGTTCAGGATGCTGATGTAACCAATGGCGCCAGTGAATCATTTTTTGATGTAATTCTGAATTAGCCGCTATTTGAGTCATTATTATTGTCCGTTTGGTTGGTTGTTCATCGGTTGGTGGTGCTGTTAAGCATCTGTTATAGTGAAACTATAGTACAGATTATAGATTGACTTATATTCTGAATATTTATTTTTAGGGAAGAAAATCATGAATTTTAGTTTACGCACATTTTTATTTAGCATCACGGTTGCTGTTTCATTAGCACTTATCGCATCACCAAGTTATGCAAAAGATGAAGCTGATAAAAAACCAAAAACCAGTAAAGTGAAACAGGCTAAAAAAGACAAAGAAAAGAAAGAAACATCGAAAGAGAAGGGGGAGAAAAAAGAAAAGTCTGCTCGTTCTAGTTCCTCTAAAAAAGCTACTGATAAAAAAGGTACTGACTCTGACAGTGGAGCTAAAAAATCAGAAAAAGGATCTAGTAAGTCTAGCGAAAAAGCGGGTGGTAAAGGCTCAGATAATCCTAAAAATAAAGATGATAAAGAGAGTAAATCCAGTAAGTCGGATGATTCCAGCAGTAGCAGTCAATCGGCAAAGAAAAAAGATAAAAGCAGTAGCAAAAAAAGCACTACGACTAGCAAGGCAAAAAAGCAGTATAAAGATATTACAGTCAATCTAAATAAAGCTGATGCTAAGACCTTTAGCCACTATCTTATGGGAATTGGAGAAAAGAGAGCTAAAGCAATTACTGCTTATCGTAAGAAAAATGGATCATTTAAAGACATTAAAGAATTGCTGAAAATCGAAGGCATTGGTGACAAGATCTTTGATGGGTTAAAGAAAAATGTTTCGCTATCAAAAGGAGAAACATCAGCGCCTGAAGGTGCTAAAAAGGCAAAGAAGTAACGTGCTTACCCCTTAATCAGATAAATATAACGGAATAGCCAGATTCTCATTGAGATTCTGGCTATTTTTTTTTCATTCACTTATTCTTTAAATAAATAAAAATTAAGACTTTTAAAAATAGAGAATATTATGAATATATTAGTAACAGGCGGAGCAGGTTATATTGGCTCACATACTTGTATCGAACTTCTTGCATCAGGATTCACTCCTATTGTATTCGATAATCTTTCCAATAGTTCTACCGTTGCTCTTGATCGTGTAGAGGAAATCACAGGTCATAAAATTGCCTTTATAGAAGGTGATGTGCGTGATGCGGCTGCCTTGGATAACGTGTTTAGTGAGCATGATATTTACGCAGTGATTCACTTTGCAGGCTTAAAAGCAGTGGGTGAGTCAGTGGAAGAACCGATTATGTATTACGACAATAATGTTTCAGGTAGTATTAATTTATTTGGCTCAATGGAGCGCAATAAGGTTACACGGGTGATCTTTAGCTCATCTGCGACTGTTTATGGTGATCCTGCAACGGTTCCTATTATGGAGGATTTTCCTACCAGTACCACCAATCCCTACGGTGGATCAAAACTAATAATCGAAGATGTGCTTACAAATATCCATGTTGCACATGATGACTGGAATATTGCTTTATTGCGCTATTTTAACCCTGTTGGCGCACATGAAAGTGGCTTAATTGGTGAAGATCCTAGTGATATTCCTAATAATTTAATGCCTTATATTTCTGGTGTTGCTGTTGGAAAACTAGAACAACTATCTGTTTTTGGTGGTGATTATAATACGCCAGATGGAACAGGTGTGCGTGATTATATCCACGTAGTTGATCTCGCTAAAGGGCATGTAAAAGCGCTACAGGCATTTGAAAATGAAAAAGTTAATAATCTTTATACTGTTAATTTAGGAACGGGAAAAGGCTATTCGGTTTTAGAAATGGTCGAAGCATTTAAACAAGCGTCAGGTAAGAAAATTGCTTATGAAATTACAGCGCGCAGAGCGGGTGATATCGCCTGTTGTTATGCTGACCCTAGCTATGCAAAAGAACTGATTGGTTGGCAAGCAGGAAAAGGTCTCCAAGCTATGTGTGATGATACGTGGAAATGGCAGAGTAATAATCCTAATGGTTATAAGAAAGTTTTAAGTAGTTAAGCTACCTGTATTGGGCATCCTTTACCAAACAGAAAAGTAGTTGGCACTTTTATAGCCGTATGAAGTTTACATAAAATACAGAATTACCTTGTTCCCAAATTTTCATTTGGGAACACACCTTGGAATTCAATTTCCAATTTGCGAATAAGAGTTTCGCTTGCACACTGTAAAATATAATTTTTCTCTGTGATAAAAATACTCCTCTAAACCCCCGATAATATAAAAATAAGGTAGCCCTAATGAATAAAAAACGATATGCACAGCTATTCTTTATTTGTGTCCTGAGTAGTAGCTTAATCGCTTGTAATAGCAACAAACCCCGCGATCGTCAAATCCAACAAATGGTTAGTTATCCCGTACAGCCCGCAACATTAACGCCTGTTTCAGCAAGAGTGATCAGAAAGCCAGTAGCGGCAATACAAATGAATTCATTGATGTTAAATGCTGCTATTAGCCCTCAGGATAAATTAGATGTTAGTGTTTTCAAGGTTCCTGAGCTATCAGTCAAGGATGTGATTGTAGAGTCAAATGGAGTGGTTTCTTTGCCTTATATAGGTAGTGTTAATTTACTAGGACTAACACTACAACAAGCAGAAAAACGGGTTGAAACGCTATTAAGTAAAGACTTGCAAAACCCTAAAGTGAGCATTAAACGTACTCAAAAAGCTATTCGACGAGTGACTGTAGAAGGTGCGGTACAAACACCTGGTGTTTTTCCGATTGTAAGCTCAATGACTTTTTTGCAAGCAATCGCAATGTCGCAAGGGATTACGGAATTAGCCGATGTAAAAAATGTGATTGTTTTTCGTGATGGAAAACAGTACGCCGTTGATCTATATAAAGTGCGTCGTGGCTTAAGTCCTGATCCTGCGTTGAAACAGAATGATCGCATTGTGGTGCTGAAATCAAATAGAAAAGTTACAGAAAAGAAAGTATTAGAATATTTGCCTGCTTTATTAGCGCCTTTGTCTTTGATTATGTGATTGTTAATTAAAAAACTATGTCATAGAAGGAACCATTAGCAAAAAAAGCCACCTTTTTATCGGTGGATTTTTTATAGTCTTAACCGTTTTAACCCTCTTTCATCAGGCTATAACACTTGGCTTATCTGTCAAGCCTCTAAATATTGTAAAAAAATCAACGCAAATCAGCAAAAGTATCGCATTTAGAAACATCGCCATGCAGCATGCCTATTTTTAACCAGTGAGCACGTTGCTTGGATGATCCATGTGTAAATGATGCCGCATTAACCCCCATCCCTGCGCGTTTTTGCATATGATCATCACCAATAGCGTAAGCAGCATTGATAGCCTCCTCAATATCTCCTTGTTCTAATATATGGTGTTTCTTCTCCGTATGATGTGCCCATATTCCTGCATAGCAATCTGCTTGTAACTCTAAACGCACCGACATTTGATTAGATTTCATTTTACTCATACGCTGTTGCATCCGAGTTACCTTATCAGAAATTCCTTGCAAGCTTTGAATATGATGACCCAGCTCATGTGCAATAACATAAGCTTTTGCAAAATCGCCTTTGCCACCCATGCGGGTTAATTCTGAGAAAAAACTAGGATCAATATAAATTTTATTATCACCAGGGCAATAAAAAGGACCTGCCCCAGAAGAGGTGCGACCACAGGCAGATACCACACTGTTACTAAATATGACTAGCTTTGGTTGTTGATAGTGAGCATTTGATCGCGCAAAAATATTACCCCAGACCTCTTCTGAAAGCTTTAATACCACACGAATAAATTCAGCTGCTTCATCCTGCTTTCCATCTGTTCTTTGTTGGCTAGGAGCTTGCTCTTGTGAGGTAGAGTCACCCCCAATATTTAGCAGATTTTTTCCTTGCCCAAAAAATAAAAATAACAAAAGAACACCAAAAAATGCAATACCACCAAAACTGGTACTCTTGCGACCGATTAAACCTCCCCGTCCACGACGGTCTTCTACATTTTCGCTTTGAGCTCTGCCTTTCCAACGCATAAGTTTGATCCTGAGTTACAAAAAATATTTAAGATATTTTTACGTGAGATATATGATAAATGAACTACTTATACGCTCTTGCAAAGGTTTAAATATAATACCCATGATTGAATACTATTGATAGTCTTAGTCGAATTCTGATTTGATTATCGTTGTCTACAGACAAGGAAGGTCATTTGTTTGACTAATGGTAAATAAATGATTTCTATGACAATTGATTGATCATTTTTTAGCTATGGGCTTGTTTTTAGCTGATTATAGTTTACCGCTATGGTAGGGTGTAGAAAATAATAACTATATCTCATTATGGGTAATATTCAACCCATTCATCTATTAACCATTTAAAGGAATAAGCGATGCTGGAGAATCAAGGAAGTGTGTCGGTAGAAGAAGCAATTAAGTCAGCAGATAAAGCTCTGAATAATTTAACAGAAACGGTATCTAAGACGGTTGCAATAAAGAAAGAGATTAAGCCGGGTAAGGTTTCAACTAGGGAATTAGATGCTATTCAGCTCTATTTGAAAGAAATTGAGTATTCCCCGTTACTAACACCTGATGAAGAGGTGAAGTTTGGTAGGCTTGCTCGCAAGGGTGATGAAAAAGGGCGAACAAAAATGATAGTGTGTAATTTGCGTTTAGTCGTAAAGATCTCACGTCGTTATATGAATCGTGGTTTAGCGTTGCCTGATTTAATCGAAGAAGGAAACCTAGGATTAATCCATGCAGTAGAAAAGTTTGATCCTGAGCGTGGATTCCGTTTTTCTACTTATGCAACATGGTGGATTCGTCAAAATATTGAACGGGCTTTGATGAATCAAACCCGTACTATTCGCCTACCCATACATATTAATAAAGAGCTTAACGCTTATCTGCGTAAATCACGTGAATTAATGCAAATAAATGGCGAAGAGCCTAGTGTAACTGACGTAGCAGAAGCATTGGGAAAACCTATTGAAAAAATCCGCAAGCTATTGAAGTTTAGTGAACGCACAGGCTCATTGGATATTACAATTGGTAAGGATAGCGATAGCCCGCTGGTCAATTTTGTCTCTGAACCATCAGCGCCAGAGCCTGATGAACTTATTCGTGATAAGGATATTAATGACTCGGTTGAAAACTGGCTGTATCAGTTAGACCTTAAACAGCAGGAAGTTATTGTACGTCGTTTTGGTTTACATGGACATGATAATGCAACCTTAGAACAGGTTGGAAAAGAGTTAGGCTTAACTCGTGAACGAGTCCGCCAAATTCAGATGGAAGCGCTGAAAAGATTGCGTAGAATTATGGAAAATGAAGGATTGTCAGGTGATAGTTTTCTCGGTTTATAATTCAAACAGGAGTTCAATCTTATCTGGGGCTCCTCTCTCAATCACAAATAATAAAAATAAATGCTTCCTTATACAACCTCTATTAAAGGAGCTACCTTAGACTTGGTCTGCTGTAGTTTTTCTTCTGCCATTTAGTGTATTAATGCAGGTTTAAATACTGTGGCTATCGCTATTAATACTAGCCATTCAAAACAACAGTATTTACACGTTGTTGTAACCTTGTGCTACTCAAAAGATAAAATCTCTCATGGCTGATTCTTATAATCTAACGTAAATAATCAATGAAAATAACACTACTAAGACATGGTAAACCAAATTTTAAGATTCCAAAACGTATTGCGAGCAAGGAAATAGTCAATGCGATCAAACTTTATGATAAGGCAGGAATTGCAGTAGATAGTATTCCACCGCAGTGCTCAATTGATATGGCAAATAATGTTGATGTTATTATTTGCAGCCACTTACCACGATCACTAGAGTCGGCACAAAAATTAACACAACAATCTGTTTATTTAAGTGATGAGCTATTTAGAGAGGCAAGTTTACCTAGTGCTAATAGCTCTTTTCCTAAACTAGACCCTACGATATGGCTTACTATTTTTCGCATTTTATGGCTGTTTGGTTATGCTAAAAATGGTGAGTCAATTTCTATAACACGTCAAAGGGCAAAGGAAGCAATGAAAAAACTAATTGAACTTACACAACAAGATCAACATGTTTTATTAGTCGGGCATGGTGTATTTAATTATTTGATTGCAAAAGAATTAAAAAAGACAGGGTGGAGATCATCTAAAAAATCTCCACGTGAACATTGGGAATACACAACGTATGAAAATTAAAAAATTAATTACTTGGATTATTTACTTAAAAAATGGTGTGTTCTTTAACGGGGGCTGAGGACCGGATAACAAATACAATTTTGTTATCCAAGCTAATCTAGTTTGCAGAAAATTAGGTTAATATTTATTACTCTCTAAAGCTGCAATACGCTCTTCCAAAGGCGGATGGGTCATACTCAATTTAGCAATACCTGATTTTAATCCACCAGAGATACCAAATGCTGCCATTTCTTTTGGTAAATCATGCGGCTGATTCACTGATTGCAAACGGCGTAATGCTGCGATCATTTTTTCACGACCTGCTAAATCTGCGCCACCCTTATCGGCATAATACTCGCGGTGACGTGAAAACCACATCACTACAAAATTTGCCAAAAAGCCTAACAATACCTGTGCGATCGTCGATACAATAAAGTAGGATGCACCATAAGCATTACCTCCACCTCCTCGATTACTACCTCTGGAAAGAAGTGCGCCAACTAGATAAGCAATGACGCGAGAAAAGAAAATAACAAAAGTATTCATTACGCCTTGCAATAGGGTCTGCGTTACCATATCACCATTAGCTACGTGAGAAATTTCATGCCCTAAAACCGCTTCAATTTCATCTGTTGTCATATTTTCTAATAGCCCTGTACTAACCGCGACTAATGCTGCATTGCGTCTTGCCCCTGTGGCAAATGCATTTGGCTCTGGTGTATGGAAAATTCCAACCTCAGGCATTTTAATTCCTGCTTTATCTGCTTGACGCTGTACCACATCAAATAACCACTGCTCTTCTTTACTTTGTGGATGCTCGATAATTTGCACCCCCATACTGCGCTTTGCCATGCCTTTTGACATAAGTAAGCTAATAAAAGAGCCTGTAAAACCTAACACTAATGACATGACTGCAATGTAGCCAAACTCCGCAGGCAAGCCCATTTCACGGAACATAGCTGTAATATCAAACATGGAATCTAATATATTCCATACAACACCTAATACAGCAACTACGGCAAAGTTGGTTAACATCAGCATCGCTATTCGTTTCATTTTTTTTCCCTTAAGATATTTTTTTCTAAATACTAAATATTGCGTTAACATACTGAAATTTTAAGTTTGATAAAAAAGAAAGCTTTCACTTCTATTTATTGGCTTCGTAAGTATTTTAACTTCTGTGCTATTTTAATTTCCAAACCACGATCTACGGGTTCATAGTAAATTTTTTCACCTAATTCCTCAGGAAAATAACACTCACCCACAGCAAAACCTTCTGTTTCATCGTGTGCATAGCGATAGTCTTTCCCATAGTCCATTTTTTTCATTAGTTGTGTTGGTGCATTACGCAAATGCATTGGTACGCCTAAGGAGCCTGATTTTTTAGCATCTTTCATTGCTATCTTGTATGCCTTATAAACGGCATTACTCTTTGCCGCAGATGCTAGATATATAATGGCTTGTGCTATGCATAATTCACCTTCTGGACTACCAAGACGCTCATAGGTTTCCCATGCATTAAGCGCCAAGGTTAAGCCGCGCGGATCTGCATTGCCAATATCTTCAGATGCTATACGCACTATCCGACGAGCGATATATAAAGGGTCGCAGCCACCATCAATCATCCGACAAAACCAATAAAGGGCTGCGTCGGGATTAGAGCCACGTACTGATTTGTGCAGCGCTGAAATTTGCTCATAAAAAACATCGCCTTTATTATCAAAACGACGGGTTGTATCGGTGGCTATTTCATCCAGTATATGGCTATCAATTAGCAGCCCACTTTCTGTTTTAAGAGCTAAATCAACGGCAATTTCCAACCAGTTTAAAGCACGTCTGGCATCGCCATCAGCTGCATTGGATAGACGTACTAAGACATCCTCTTCTATTGTTATTTTCTGTTTGCCAAAACCATTTTCATCATCATCCAGCGCAGCTTTTATAATGGTTTTAATATCATTTCCGCTTAATGAGCGCAGTACATAAACTCTCACCCGTGATAACAGTGCATTATTTAATTCAAAGGAGGGGTTTTCAGTGGTTGCTCCTATAAATGAAAAAGTGCCATCTTCAATATGTGGTAAAAAAGCATCCTGTTGCGCTTTATTAAACCGATGCACCTCATCAACAAATAGTACTGTAGCGCGTTGCTCGACCTCACGCAACAGCTTCGCCTCTGCAACTGCATTGCGAATATCTTTAACACCAGCAAGCACTGCTGATAGGCTTATAAATTTAGCACCGCTATAGTTAGTAATTAATTTAGCCAGCGTTGTTTTTCCCGTGCCTGGTGGTCCCCAAAATAGCATTGAATGCAAATGATCACTTACAATAGCCGCTTGCAGTGGCTTCCCCTCTGCTAATAAATGAGCCTGACCTATAAATGTTTCCAGATTACTTGGTCGCATACGCTCAGCGAGTGGTTTGTATTTATTATTAGAAAATAGCATTCATTAAGCCCTTTCTCCGCCTTTTGAGCGATTATCAGCGACCAATAATGCTTCTGGAACCGCTACTTTAATTGCCGCTGGAATTTCTAGACACATGCCATCTTCATCTTTAGTTGGCGCACGTTGCCATAGTGGTGTATTTGGGCTACACGCAAGCGTGTTGATTAGCTTATGTGAATCTTTATTGCTTAGCTCATCGATCATAGTTAAGCAGTGTAGTGCATTAAGGTTGATTGTGGCAAATAATCAAGACTTGCCTGCATATAGAAAAACTAACGTTTTCACTTCTTTGTTAGACACTCCACCTTTAAGACCTCCAATTATCAGCTTTTAATCTGAAATATATTTTCACTCGTCTTATAATAGATGGGTGAAAAAAAATAACTACAAATCAAACTACTTCCTAGGACTAATTTCTGCTGGCTTATTTCTGCTTGTTTATAAAGCAGAAGCAGATAGTCAATTCCCTGTCTGTGCTGTTCCTCAGCGCTTTGATGTTAAACAAATAACAAATAATCCTGCTCAAAATGCTATCTATATGGAGGCAGATGAGGGCTTGATTAACCGCACAGGTGTTTCAAGCTTATTAGGCAATACCATTATCCAACAAAATGATCTAACGTTGAATGCCAATAAAGCTAGTCTCAATGGCAGTAATAATACAGTTAGCGCAGATGGAAAGGTTATTTTATCCACTAAAAATATTCAATTTGATAGTGATTCGATTAATTACCAGCTTGATTCTCAGTCAGGTGAATTTAACAATGTTCGCTATCAACTAAAAAAATCCTCAACCAATGGACATAGCAATAAGGTTATCCAAATCAATGAGTCGCAGCTTGAGCTGCAAGACGCGACGTATACTACCTGTCCTCCTTCTGCAAATAGTTGGCATATTGCGGCAGATAATATAAAGTTGGATCAGGATAAGCAGCTTGGTACGGCTAAAAATGTCACCTTTAAAGTGGGAGGTACGCCTATTTTTTACCTGCCGTGGATGAGTTTTTCGCTTAATAATCAACGTAAGTCTGGTTTTTTGTCACCGTCATTACAGATTTCAGAGCAGTCTGGTTTTTCCATAGCAACGCCTTATTACTTTAATTTAGCACCTAATTCTGATGCTACCCTTACCCCCTCTTATCTGAGTAAACGGGGATTAAAACTGGATGGCGAATTTCGCTATTTAACGCATCGTCATAAGGGGCTTTTGGAATATGAAATATTACCCAGAGATAAAGCGTCAGATGATAAACAGCGTGATTATTTTAAGATCAATCATAGCTCTAAACTAACAAAATCTACTCGACTGAATGTAAAATTAGAAGGTGTTTCAGATAATAAATACTTTGATGATTTCGGGAAGTCACTATCAACATCCAGCACCTCAGCACTGGAAAGACGCATTGAAGTGGTTAAAGTGGGAAAAAACTGGCGATTTAGTGCGGCATCAGTTGATTATCAAGCGCTTAATGCAACGGATGCACCTTATTCCAAAGTTCCTGAATTAAAGTTTAGTTATACACCTAAAACATTGTCTAATGACATCAAGTTATCACTTGATACTGAACTCAGTTATTTTGATAAAAGTAATGCACCGACGGGAATGCGTTTTGATGTTAACCTAAAAGCGAGTAAAAAATTTGGCAATGATGGCTGGTACTTTAAGCCTTCGGTTGGTTTACAGCATACTTATTACAATCTAAAAGATAACCCAGCAGGTAATAAGCATAACCGTAGTCTCCCCACATTGAGCCTAGATACAGGTTTGTTTTTTGATCGACCATGGGCTGATGGAAAATTAACACAAACGCTGGAGCCACGTTTATTTTATACCTATACGCCCTTTAGAGATCAAAGCAAACTTCCTCTTTTTGATACGGCAAAAACTGATTTTTCCACGTCTACGCAATTATTCTCTGAAAACCGTTATACGGGAAAAGATCGTATTGGTGATACCAATAACCTAACCGTTGCACTAACTTCACGGATACAAAATAGAGAAACAGGTAAGGAATTATTTACTGCCAGTGTAGGTCAGATATTCTATTTTGAAGACAGAAAGGTCACCCTACCAGAAGAAACAGTGCAGAGACACTCTGAATCTGAGTTTGCATTTGAATTAAGTGGAAAAATAAACGATAACACACGCTTATCAACCTCAACATTTTGGGATCCAAAAACACAAAAATGGACAACAACGGAAACACGGATAAACTACAAGGATGACAAGGGTAAGATTGCTAATATTTCTTACCTATCATTAGGGAGTGAGCTAGAACAAGCGAGCGCATCCTTTGCAATGCCATTGGATAAAATCTGGTCAGTCGTGGGACGTGTGGATCATGACTTGAAGAATGATCGAAATTTAGAGACACTAGCGGGTGTTGAATATCAGAATTGTTGCTGGAAAACACGACTGGTTGGCAGAAAATACCTTACCTCGGATAATAACACCTATGATGATGCTATTTTCCTTCAATTTGAGCTAAAAGGACTGGGCAATCTTGGAAATAAAGCAAATAATTTCCTCGAAGATAAAATATATGGATATGAATAACTTGAATGAAAACTACCGCAATAGAAAATCTTTCTTTTCACTTAAATATCTCTCCCCAGCACTTTGCTTGAGTGCTTTATTGCTTTTTTCTCACTCTGCAAGTGCAGCTGAACAATCATTAGATCGTATTGCCGCCATTGTAAATAGTGATATTGTGATGTTAAGTACTGTTTTACAACAAGCCAAACGCCTAAAAGTAGCTACACCCAGCTCCATCGATAAAAAACTAATCAAACAAGCACTTGAGCAACTTATACTGGTTAAAATCCAAGTTCAACATGGCAAAAAACTGGGTATTATTGTTGATGATGTAAGGCTAAATCAGACTATTGAAGGTATTGCCCGACAAAATAATCTGTCATTAGCCGCTTTTCGTAATGCATTAGAGAAACAAGGTTTTGAATATCGCTCCTTTCGTGAAGAAATCCGCAGCCGTTTAATCATTGATGCATTAAAACAACGCCAGTCAGGTACGCGCTCCAATATTTCAGAACAGGAAGTAACAGATCTTATTTTTTCGCAAGCAGCACAGTTGAATAAAGATGCGCAATATCATCTGCAAGATATTTTAATTACCGCCCCTAATGGAACACCACTAGCACAATTTAATAGCGCAAAAAATAAAGCACAACAGCTACGCAATCAACTACTTAAGCAGACAAACTTTGCTACCAACGGTATTAGCACCCATGATATGGGCTGGAAAGATGTGACAGAATTACCGCTTGCCTATACTCGGGCATTAAGCCTAATGAGTGTTAATGAAATATCACCCATCGTTCATGATAGCAAAGGTTTTCATATTTTGAAGCTGATTGAAAAACGTGGTGGTGGGCAGAACCTGCAACTTCAAGTACATGTCCGCCATATTCTAATCGATGACGGCAGCAGTAAAGGCTTACAAAAAGCGAAGAAAATACACCAGCAGTTACAAACAGGTGCTGACTTTTCTGCATTAGCCAAAATTAACTCAGCAGATACAGGAAGTGCTATAAACGGTGGTGATCTCGGCTGGGCAACGCCATCAACCTATGTTCCTAGCTTTGCCGCTGTAGTGAAAATATCTGCGATTAAAGCCATTAGCCAACCCGTAAAATCAAAATTTGGCTGGCATATTATTCAAGTATTAGAACGCAAGAAAATAGATTCTAGTCGTGATGCACTACGAGCATCTGCAAAATCTATCTTATCTAAAAAGAAAAATAAAGATGGATATGAAACATGGCTACAAGGTGTGCGTGATGATGCCTTTATTGAATACCGTGTTAAATTATAAGATACAGCACTCCTCAATATAGTCATCATACATGGCTCAGATTGCTTTTTATCGTCCGACATGAATCAGGAAACACTATAAAATTCATAAAAATTGCCATTTGCACTAATAAAGTTGATATTAAAATCATCAGTAGCATCTGACAACCATCAATGCTTATAGCAGATGGATTCGATACTCTCTGCTTTTTATCCTTTAAGGAGCAGCAAGATGATCCAACTCCATCAATTTCGCCCTTTTTGGGGGTTGCCAAATGCCAGCCCTTTTTGCATGAAGGTGGAGACTTATCTGCGCTATCGGAAGATAGAATTTAAGACAGTCCCTAGCAATCCCCGTCAATCCCCTAGCAAGAAAATTCCATTTATTATTACTGATGACGGGCAAACCATTACTGATTCAGAACAGATAATTGCTCATTTTGAAGCGCTACAGCCAGACCCTATGGATGCCGATTTAAGCCATGAGAAAAAAGCACTGGCTTATCTTATTCGCAGCAAAGTAGAGGAGGAGCTCTACTGGCAAATAACGTATATGCGCTGGGGCGACCCGCAAGGTTGGAAGGTCTTTTTACCTGATCTAAAAAAACATATGCAAGGTTTAAAGGGGAAAGTATTGCCATGGATTATTCGCCGTATGTTGTTAAAGCAAATGTCGCAACGAGGTATGACGTCTAATGATACAACCACCAGTTATGCATCTGGTATTCAGTTAATTGAGGTGCTGGCACATTTATTAGGTGATAAGCCTTATTTTCTCGGTGAGAAAATCCATACACTGGATATGTCAATTTATGCTTTTCTTGCCAATATTATTGACCAACCTTATACCAATTTACTTCATAGTTATGCTAATAATATGGATAATCTAAGCGCTTATTGTCAACGAATAAAGCAACTTGCATGGAACGATTGGCAAGTGCTATGAAGCCAATATTACATAAAAATCTGCTGATAGTTTTAGGATGTTTTTTTGTTTTATTCGGCATAATCGGCGTAGTACTACCCATCTTACCCACAACACCCTTTATGATTCTCGCCTTAGCTCTTTTTGCTAATAGTTCGCCACGTTTTCATAAAATGCTACTTGATAACCGCTGGTTTGGTAGTGCTTTAAAACAGTGGGAAGACAGCAAAACAATATCATCACGTAGTAAATACCGTGCTTTATTACTGGTGTTAGCAAGCTTTTCAATATCCATTATGATTCTGCGTGGCAACGTAATATTACAAATAATGCTACTGATTATTGCGATTGTATTTCTCTTTTTTATCTGGCAATTAAAAGAAAACTGAATCTTATTAAAAATCTGCTAGTGGATGAGCATCTTTCACTAGGCTGTGCTTAACCTCATCAATAGGCTTAATTCTCTATATTCTTGGCGTATAAATTAGTGAATCCCTGAATTCGTATAATAAGTCCGGAATACTTATCGATTATATAATGCATGAACCAAAAAACTAAGAATAATGCCGTGACTGTCGTTTATTAGCGGTGCCTGTTTTATGTTTTTTAGTCATGGATTTTTGTTGCATAAAATCAGGAAAACCTCGCTGTCCGCTGCGTTGATAGTCTTGTATTAGTGCTGATTCTAATAGTTCTTTGTCTGCCTTCATTTCCTCTATCATTACACCATAGATTAAATCAAATAGACGCTTTAATGCAATTTTCCAAGTGCTTCCTGATTGTGCATAAAGCGCATCACTCAGTTGTAAAAAGTGTTTAAACGGTGAGTCGGCTAAAATTAGGGGAAGCGTCTTAGGAAAGCGTCCAGAGTTGGCTATCATATCCCAATACCGTGCAAAGCGATTAACACGTTGCATCGTGCTAAAATCAATATCACGGGTGCTAAGAATATTATAGGGCGGTAATGGGTTGTAGCGTAGTTGGTATTCATCAGTATGTCGATTAATAGGCGCACCACGTAAGCGTTTTAAAATTCCCAACTGTATTTCTTGTGGCTTTAGGGAGACTAATAAATCAAAACTTTTGGCAAAATTATTTAATGTATCCTGCGGTAAACCGAAGATTAAATCAGTATGCAGATGTGCACCTGTGTTTTGTCTTAGCCAACGTAAATTTTCGCACGTTTTTTCATTATTCTGACGGCGACTAATCAGCTCTTGAATATCAGGGTCAAAGGTTTGTACGCCAATTTCAAACTGTAAGGAATCAGGTGGAAAATGGGTTAAAACTTGTTTTAACTTATCAGGTAGGTTGTCAGGTATCACTTCAAAATGAAGATAGAGGTCATCTGTCATGCGTTCTAAAAAGAAGTCTAAAATCGTAACACTAGTGGCTACTTTAAGATTGAAAGTGCGATCAATAAATTTAAAATTGCGAGCACCGCGTTGATATAAGTGCTCAATTTCTTCTAAAAAATCATCTAGCTTGAATGGTTTGGATGTTTTATCCAATGAAGAAAGGCAAAATTCACATTTAAACGGACAGCCGCGTGAGGCTTCTACATAAATAACCCGATTACGAATATCTTCTTCATCATATAAATCATAGGGCAGGGTGAGTTTGTCTAATGTAATCAGATCACCTTGAATGATTTTATTCAGCGGCTTTTTTCCCTGCAATATTTGTTCACACAAGAGTCGAAAGCTAATTTCCCCTGCACCCATAACAACATAATCTGCCAACTCAACTACATCAGGTTGATCAGGGGCATGACTTACTTCTGGACCGCCTAAAACAATGATTATTTGTGGTGCGATCTGTTTCAGCATGGCAATGGTTTGTGTGATTTCCGTTATATTCCAAATATAAACAGAAAAGCCGATAATTTTAGGATTCTTCTTTAAAATTTTCTCCGCGATATCAAGTGGACGCTCATGGATAGTGAATTCATCAAGGGAAGTGATTGCTTGTAAATCACCTAAATTAGCATAAAGATAGCGTAGTCCAAAGGCACAGTGAATATAGCGGGAATTGAGTGTGGTGAGGATAATCTCAGCAGTACAGGAGGTCGTTTTTAGCATGATGTTTTTGGGAGTTGAATACTATTATTGTTACTAATTAAGTCAGCGTATTAAGGAGTGGTCAGATATTTTTTAACTTTATGAGCTATAGAAGGTGTAAATCTCGCTACTATAAATAACCTCTTTCACTAAAGAAAGAAGGTTCTTATCATTAGGGGAATTAAAATGAAAAAACGATCTATTATCAGTATTGGGCTATTTTTGTCACTAGGCTTATCAAGTGCAACTTATGCTGAACCACAGCAACACTTTACAGATGCTTCAGTGGAGCAGACACGTGTTATATCTCAACATAAGAAAAATATAAAGAGTGCTCGTTGTGTAGATATAGAATATGCAGTAAGTCAACAGCCTCAAGCTAATAATAGTACTACTTCCCATTCAAAACGTTCAAGGCTAAAGCGTCATGGTTTACTCTAAAACTAAGATAAATTTCGAGGTGATTTAGAAGAATAAAAAAGGGCGCATATAAAATATGCGCCCTTCTTATCGTTAGTCATTATTCAGCATAAGCTGAATAATTACCTATACTTTACAGTAAAGGTATCATTAACAAAGCAACAATATTGATGATTTTAATCAATGGGTTGATTGCAGGTCCCGCTGTATCTTTGTACGGGTCGCCTACGGTATCACCTGTAATAGCGGCTTTATGTGCTTCAGAGCCTTTACCACCGTGATGACCATCTTCGATATATTTCTTTGCATTATCCCATGCACCACCACCTGTGGTCATTGAGATTGCTACGAATAGACCTGTGATAATTGATCCAAGTAGTACGCCACCGAGTGCTTGTGCGCCTAAGAATATTCCCACAAAAACAGGGATTAGAATAGGTAATAAGGAGGGAATAATCATTTCCTTAATAGCAGCTTTAGTTAGCATATCAACGGCTTTAGAATAGTCAGGCTTTTGGGTGTAATCCATAATGCCTGGCATTTCTTTAAACTGACGACGTACTTCGATAACCACTGAGCTTGCTGCGCGTCCTACCGCTTCCATTGCCATTGCGCCAAACAGGAAGGGAACCATACCACCAATCAATAGACCGATAATAACCATATGATTAGATAGGTCGAAGGTTGTATGAACACCTGTGTGCAATTCTAAGCCGTGCGTAAAGTCAGCGAATAGTACCAATGCTGCCAATGCTGCAGAACCAATAGCATAACCTTTCGTAACCGCTTTTGTTGTATTACCAACTGCATCCAAAGCATCTGTTTTATTGCGGATATCTTCTGGCAAGTTTGCCATTTCTGCAATACCACCTGCATTATCCGTAATAGGACCAAATGCGTCCATTGCAACGATAATACCCGTCATAGAAAGCATTGAAGTAGCTGCAATTGCTATGCCATATAAACCAGCCAACTCGTGACCCGCCCAGATACCAAAACAGATAACCAATAAAGGTGCTGCAGTTGATTTCATTGACATGCCAAGACCTGCGATCACGTTTGTTCCATGACCTGTTTCTGATGCTTTTGCAATGTGCTTAACGGGGCTAAAAGAGGTTGAGGTGTAGTAGTCAGTAATTACAACCAGTAATGCCGTCACCAGTAAGCCAACTAATGATGCACCCCATAGTTGCATGGTGCTTGATTGACCATTATCTCCCATTAACCATGCCGTAACAGGGTAAAATAGAACGGCTGAGATAACACCTGCTACGATCAAGCCTTTATACAGACCTTTCATAACATTTTTATCAGGGCCAACAGAGACAAAGAAAGTGCCTGCAATTGAAGCCAGAATTGAAACAGCGCCTAGCACTAGAGGATAAACCAATGCATTCGCTGAATCTGCAAATGTTATTGCACCCAGCATTAAGGTAGCAACGATGGTAACCGCATAAGTTTCAAATAAATCGGCTGCCATACCTGCACAGTCACCGACGTTATCACCCACATTATCAGCAATAACCGCTGGGTTACGTGGATCATCTTCAGGAATACCTGCTTCCACTTTACCTACAAGGTCAGCACCAACATCAGCGCCTTTGGTAAAGATACCGCCACCTAAACGAGCAAAAATAGAAATCAGTGAGCCACCAAATGCTAGTCCAATCAAAGGGAATAGGTTGACTTTTTCACCTTCAGGAGTATAAGCACCCAATAGTGCTAGATAAGCAGCAACACCAAATAGACCTAAGCCAACAACCAGCATGCCTGTAATAGCGCCACCTTTGAAGGCAACCTGCATAGCAGGATCTAAACCATCTTTAGCCGCTTCTGTGGTACGAATATTAGCGCGTACAGAAACATACATGCCGATAAATCCAGCCAAACCAGAAAACACAGCACCCAGCAAAAAGCCAAAAGCAGTCAGTGTATCAAGAAAGACCCATAGGGCGATGAATAAGACGACACCAACAAGGGCTATCGCGCCATATTGACGTTTAAAGTAAGCATCTGCGCCTTCTTGAATAGCAGCTGCAATCTCCTCCATTTTTTTATTACCAGTGGGGCGTGCTAACACCCATTTGATAGTGTAAAAGCTATACCCCAGCGCGGCGAACGAGCAGAGTATAGCGATGATAATTCCTGTAGTCATAGGTAAACCTCCTAAAGTAAAGTAATATCTAAATTCTGCAAGAGATTGACTTGCCGTGCTGATTTCATAAACCAATCAAATGCGGCTTTATGTCATTTGCAGAATTTTAGGCAATAAGATCATGGTGAGCATAAAGATCTCATTAAGTGAAAAGTTGCGCACTACTAATAGCCCAAGCAACCGAAAGTAGCAAGTTAGTTGTTATAATGGCGTTGATTAATGTCAATTATAGATAGAAATTAAAATTCTTGATATTTATTAAAAACAACTTGTAAAATCCTGCAAGGTATTAATAGTTAATAGATTTTAAGGTTTTTTTTATATTTTTATATTGCTGGTTTGTCGTTGAATATTAGCTAAATATATTTTGATAGAAGGTATGATGGATGAAAATTGCTTAAAGTATTCCTTTTTTTGTCTATTTTTCTTTCGCTATCGCTCGTAAAAGTCTTTAGTCGTTCGACTGGTTTTTTTTATGATGTTTGAAAGCATACACAAAATAAAATCCTAATTCTTGACTGATAGCCAAAGGATATAGCTATTTTTTAGCGGATTAAATCCTTGCATTATTACTTCGGAAGTTCTTCCATATTTACCCTTACACTTGATCTTAATGATTGGAAATACTATGTTGAAAATATCCAATAACGTCCAGCTTGCTGGTTGGGAAATAGAAATAAGTGCAATCCGCGCTCAAGGAGCAGGAGGGCAAAATGTCAATAAGGTAGCAACGGCTATTCATTTGCGCTTTGATATTGAGCGTTCAGCATTACCTATTTTCTATAAAGAATGTTTGCTTAAATTATCTGATCAAAGAATCACTAAAGAAGGCATAATAGTGATCAAATCCCAAAAATTCCGTACTCAAGAAAAAAATAAAGAAGCTGCATTAGAACGCCTTAAAGAACTAATACAGGCTGCTACTGCTCAGCAGAAAAAACGCCGTCCAACAAAAGCAACTAAAGGCTCTCAACGTAGGCGCATGGATAAAAAAACACAACGAGGTCAAACAAAAACGCTACGGCGCAAGGTTGATTATTAATTGTTTAAAGAGCTTAAAGAAGGTTACTTGCCACCTAATCCCAATAAGGCTCTCATTATTTTTGTCGGCGGCGCATTGGATCAGCATTATCGATCAATGCTTGACGGTGTTTATACTCCCTATCGTGATTTACACAAACATCAGCAGGATATTTATTATGCATTGCACCATGAGCGTCAGCAGATTTATGGATGGATAAAGCACTGGCAAGTTCATCAGCAGACAATCTGTCTCGTTGGACATAGCTGGGGCTGTCAAAGTATTATGGATAGTGCACATAAAATAAAGGCAATTGACAGTATTGACTATCTAATTACCCTTGATCCTGTATCGCGCAGCCTTATCAATCAGCGATGTAAAAAACCTGCCAGTGTAAAGCATTGGCTGAATATTTATATTGATGCAAAATACTCTCCACTAGAACGCTCAAATCTAATTGCTATATTGGGAGGTCGCTGGGATTATCGGCAGTTTGCAGATGAAAATATCTGTCTGCGTAATCAGTTTAGTGAAGAAATAACTCATGCCAAAGCAGGGCTGATGTTTGCGTCTGTTTATCAACAAATATCGGCATGTTGAAAATTACAGACCTCATTTTGAAAATAAGATCGGGGAAAAATCAAATAATATAGCCTATTTCACAGAAATGACCCACTACCATCCGACCTATACTGTTGGATTATTAGTTTTGTAACCGCACGATTTGTACCAAAAAATTACTAGGAGATAAGATTTAACTATGAAAAATATGGATGAGAAAATCTGTTTAACTCAATACAGTCATGGCGCAGGCTGTGGTTGTAAAATATCCCCCGCTGTTTTAGATGTCATACTCAAGACGCAACTTCCCCCACAATTAGACGAAGCCTTACTCGTGGGAAATAGCTCTCGTGACGATGCGGCTGTTTATGATTTAGGAAATGGCACCGCTATTATTAGTACCACAGATTTTTTTATGCCCATTGTTGATGATCCCTTTACCTTTGGGCAAATCGCCGCCACTAATGCGATTAGTGATGTTTATGCTATGGGTGGAAAACCCTTGCTAGCGATTGCTATTTTTGGCTGGCCCATTGATAAATTGCCTCCTGAAGTGGGTCAACAAGTAATAGAAGGGGGACGTAAAGCTTGTCATGATGCAGGTATTACGCTAGCGGGCGGGCACAGTATTGACTCTCCTGAACCTATCTTTGGCTTGGCAGTGACAGGAATTGTTGATACCGACAAACTCAAACAAAATGATACCGCCAAAGCGGGCGATCATATTTATCTCACCAAGCCATTAGGTATAGGCATTCTTACCACGGCACAGAAGAAAAACAAACTCAAAGAAGAAGATTTAAGTGTTGCCACAGAAGCCATGTGTCAATTAAATAAAATTGGCGCTGAGGTCTCTGCTATTTCTGGCGTAAGCGCGATTACGGATGTAACAGGCTTTGGCTTGGCGGGTCATCTACAAGAAGTGTGTCAAGGAAGTGATCTCAATGCAGAGATCCATTTTGATAAACTCCCATTGCTCCCTAATATTCATGAGTATCTTGATCTAGGATGTACTCCTGGCGGCACTCAGCGTAATTTTGATAGCTACAAAGATTCTCTGGGTGAAATGACACAACGTCAGCAAGAAATCCTCTGTGACCCGCAAACCAGTGGTGGTTTATTGTTAATGGTGAATGATGAAAGTCAGGAGGAACTTCTTAAATTAACACGGGAAAATGGTCTGGAGTTAGAATCCATTGGTCAAATGCTAGAAGCAAATACTTTTGATAATGAACTCATTAGAGTGAAGTAAAGTAGGGGGGGGGCTCCACCTTTTGGTGCTAAATAAATATCGAATAGTGGGATCCTTCCTCCTTGTAAATAGATGAAATATATAATAAATAATGTTAAAGCATAAATATTAATGATTATTTGCTTTTACGCAAATTTTCGTTGGTCATTTAGCTTAAATTGATAATCCCATCTTGTCTAAAAGCTCCTTCCACAGCCGACCTTCCATATCAGGTACAAACAGCTTTGCGCGTTGATTACAATGTTGTTCAAGTAGTTGCAAAAAACTAGGATCATTCTCAGCTTTTATGAGTAGCTCACGCAATGCATCTGTTTCTTTTACTGGATAATAACCAGGATAGTCTTCACCTAATAATCCAATAGACCCCACAATATCGGATGCAATCACAGGTAGTCCTGCCACCGTTGCTTCTGAAATAACATTAGCCCCGCCCTCCATAACCGATGATAATACCATTAAGTGACAGTGCGCATATTGCTGTCGAATTTGCCAATGTTTGATTTCACCAAACCAATGGTAGCGAGGATTAGTTTTCATTTCTTCTTTAGCCATTTTTGCCCACTTTTCATTATGTGCTTTGCCATAATGTTTGATTTGTAGGCGGCTAGATGCCGGTAAATCTCGCACCGCATAGGCTGTGCGCAGTGCATCTTTTTCATCTCTCAAATGACCGACAACACAAATATCAAAAGTTCTCTTGCTCCTATTAACAGCATAAGGCAGGGGAATAGCGGATTGATAGATAATATTAACCTTATCCCATGCATTTTTTGGTAAGGCGAGGTAGGCTTTGTCATGTAAAACAACTAACTCATCTGCCGCTTTGATTGAGGCTAGCGTGGGTTCTGGGTGGCTATGAATAAAACGATATAAATCAGTACCCGTCATGGCAACGATCAATGGATGTTGGGGATATTTTTGCTTAAAGAGTGCGATATCATCAGCACTGCGCCAAGCGTGTAAGGCGATCATTAGGTCACAAGGCGATTCATCCCAATTAACGGAAATGGTGATTTTATGTCCTAGTCGTTGTAAAAAATAAGCCCATCGCTGAGCAGTCGCTCTGTTTCCCGATAATGATTTAATTTTTGCAGGAGTGATAATAATAATATTCATTAAGCTTAGTTCAGGTGAGGGGAAATTATTTCATTCATATATAATATATATGAACATGATATTATTTTGACAAACAACTGATATTTATGATGTTATTTTTCATAAATTTTGTTTTTCCAAAACATAAATATATTTTAATATTAAATGTCTTAATAATTTATCCTTCCCTGGAAGTAACTATAAAATTAAAATATAAAGATTATTAACTTTATATATAAGTGCATTTGTAACTACTCAAGGTTTTATATCATTTAACAGTTTTTTACTACCGACTATACTAATGATAATCGTTTCTATATCAAATAATTGTAACTATATTGAACATAATTTTAAAAATATAAACTAGAAAAAATTCTCATGAATATTCCTACAACACTTTTGTTAAAAATTGGTTTTCTTGCAGTTAAGTTTAGCAATTTTAAACCTGCTGAACTTATATTTATTTCATTGAAAAATATTGAATCAGAAAATGCCGCTGGCAGCATTGGGCTTGCTTCAATTGCTATGTCTAAAGGTAATATGGAAGAGGCAATTGAATACCTTGATGAAATAGCTTTTTCAAAAGTAACAAACGCACATGAAGCAAAAAAGCTATTACTCATTGCAAGTATGTTACATGGAGATCAAGAACAAGCAGGAAAGATTCATCACAGTCTTGCAATTGAAAAAGAAGAGACTCTTGATGATGCAAGGATTTTAGAAGCAGAAGAGTTCTTCTCTCAAAATTAAATTTTCTATTAGACTAACCTGACTGCAAATCAATAATATGCACGGTATCACTTAATTAAATTCAAACCTGAATAGCTCAATGGATGAGCTAAATTGCAATATTGCATAACATACTCTTAAGGATGAGAGCGATGATTAATCAAACAAATAATAACTTCCAAGCGTTAACAAAGTCTATTAATAGCCTAAATAAAGGGCAAATAGGAGTAGATAAACCTGTTTTTTTAGACGTTTCAACGCTGAGAAATAGTGAATCACAAGAGAAAGCTTCTACAACAAACCTCAATGGTTTTCAGAAAAACATTGAGCAACAATATTCTTTAACTAAAGAGGATAGTAGCGAACTATTATCCCTGCTTGAACAAGTCCTTAGCGAAATTATGGAGGATGTTATTACTAACACAGAAAGTTCTGAGAATAAAACACCTAAAACAGAATCCTCTAAGCTCGAAAATACAGATAAAACAACGGATAATAAAAGCAATGAGGATACTGCAAGCGATGAAACACACAAAGGTTCTTGTCCATACTCAGGGTAAAAAGCGCTTTCTACTTATCTGTTCTAAGTAGAAAGTAGCAAAATAAAGTACGTCATACTTTTTTATCACGTTGCTAACCATTGCGAGAGATATGCTAGGTATGAGGCTAAAATGACAGATGAGCTCGTTTGATTCCAAAATGTCTTAATCCAAGCATATCCCTGCAATAATAATGATGACTTTAGTTATTCAGATACATTTTGTTCAATCAATATTTGTTTGCGAGATGATATGCAACAATACTTACGATGATGCCACCAGTAGCTGTTTGAGATTTGATAGATGTGATCTTTACAAGTCCTATCTATCATGATCAGTTAGGAAAAAATATGAATAGCATTTACTCAAGTGTTAGAATCTGCCTATTTAGAATTTTTAAGGAAAATAGTTATGTTTGATCTTTTTGCTGACTGGCTGCTATTTAGTCTTGTTGGTTTATCATCAGAAGCTAGCTACGCAGAAAGTTTGCATTTCTTTGTAATGGATATTACAAAAATATTTTTTATGTTGGTACTGGTTATCTATTTAATGGGGTTATTTCGCTCTTTTGTCTCAACGGAGAAAGTCAGGAAATATGTGCAAGGTAAATCAGATTTTGTTGCGCGTAGTTTAGCTATTTTATTGGGAGCCGTGACACCTTTTTGTTCCTGTTCATCCGTGCCATTATTTATCGGTTTTGTTGAGGCTGGGATTCCTTTGGGAATCACTTTTTCATTTCTTATTGCTAGTCCTATGATCAATGAAATAGCGGTTGTTATGTTATTGGGGATTGTAGGATGGAAGATAACATTGCTCTATATAGTATCAGGTATTGTAGTGGCTTTTGTTGGTGGTATTATTATTCAAAAGTTTAAACCAGAACGATGGGTGGAAGATTATGTCTGGAAAATACAAATGGGCGAAACGCCGTCAATAGAGCAAGATAATTCACTGACTGCAAGGCATCACTATGCTCTTTCAGAGGTGAAAACTATTGTCGGTCGTATATGGAAATGGGTTATTCTAGGGGTAGGGGCTGGGGCATTATTTCATGGCTATTTTCCAGAAGAATGGGCGTCTAGTCTCGGCAGTGCTAACAATATTTTAGCTGTTCCAATGGCTGTTATTTTAGGTGTGCCCCTTTATTCCAATGCTGTGGGCGTTATTCCTTTAGCTGAAGCAATGTTATTAAAAGGTGTTGCAGTAGGAACAACCTTGGCATTTATGATGAGCATTGCGGCAATTTCCTTGCCTGAATTACTTATTTTGAGAAAGGTTATCAAATGGCAAGCGTTGGCTCTTTTTACAGGGGTCGTAACGATATCCATTATTCTCGTTGGTTGGTTTTTTAATATCTTGATTTCGTCAGTGAGTGCATAAAAAGATGCTCATTTGCAATGATTAAGGTAATAGTCTTTTATAGGGTGTAGATATGATTGAAGTTAAAGTGTTAGGTTCTGGTTGTGCAAATTGCAAAATAACCTATGAATTGATAGAAAATGTGGCTAGTGAGAATGGCATCGAGATAGCGTTGGAAAAAGTTGAAGATATGGCAGATATTATGTCTTATGGCGTGATGTCTACACCTGGTGTTGTTGTCGATGGAAAAATAGCGCATGCAGGAGGCATTCCAAATAAAAAGACAGTATTATCATGGTTATCATCAACTTGCTGTCCTGCTGATGATAACTGTTGTTAATGTTATCTCAGATAAGAGGCTAAGAAATAAAAGGAGCCTTTATGAATGACAAACAGAGCTTGATTCAAGAACTAAAAAACACGCATAAAAAAGCGGTAGATCTAGTTAGTACACTGAGTGATGATGAATTATCAATACCGTATCACCCTGGTGTCAATCCTCCTCTGTGGGAAGTAGGGCATGTAGCTTTTTTCTTTGAAGTTTTTATTCTCAAGGGATTGGATCAAGCAACCTCACTTGATCCTTCAATGGATGATATATGGGATTCTTTTAATATAGATCATAAAGACCGCTGGAAGTCTGGCATGATCCCGTCAAAAGAAAAAACACTGCATTATGTTGATGATATTTATCAACGTATTCTATCGCGCATCAAAAGCAATGAACTTTCTCAGGATGATTTATATTTGTATAAATATGCTATTTTTCATCAAAATATGCACGTAGAGTCTTTGATCTGGGCTAGGCAAACCATGAGCTACAAAAAAATGGAATTTGTTCAAGCTAAGGTTAAAGATATTCCTCTCGATTCTGACGACAAAATGCCATTAGGCGATGCAAAAATTCCTGCGGGGTCTTATTGGATTGGAATGCCTGCTAAATCGGATCATTTTGCCACGGATGATTTCGCTTTTGATAATGAAAAGTCAGGCTTTAACATGGAGCTGGATAGCTTTCAGATTTCCAAAACACTGGTTTCTAATCAAGAGTTTTTAGCCTTTGTCGAAGAGGGTGGTTATGAAAAGGAAGCACATTGGAGTTGGGCTGGTAAAAAATGGCTAAGAACAGAGCGTGATGATGGTATTCCTCCTGAAAAACAGTTAAATCTTCCAAAGCACCCCCTTTATTGGAAGCAAGAAAAGGGCGAGTGGCTGGAGCGACACTTTAATGAATGGAAACCATTGATTGCTGACTATCCTGTTACCCATGTTTCTTTCTTTGAAGTCGAAGCTTTTTGTAACTGGGCAGGTCGACGACTACCAACTGAATATGAATGGGAAGCAGCAGCATTAGGAAACATAAAAGATCAATCACGACGAAAATTCCCTTGGGGTAATCATATGGATGCCAATAAAGTCGACATGAATGGGATTCATCTTGCACATACTCCTGTGACAGCTTACCCCGAAGGCGATAGTATTTTTGGTTGCCGACAAATGTTGGGAACAGTATGGGAGTGGACCTCAAGTCAATACCTTCCTTACCCTGAATTTACCGTTGATATGTATGTCTTTATGTCAACGTTGCAGTTTGGTTATCACAAAACAACTAAAGGGGGTTCTTGTGCCACCTCTTCTGTCTTGATCAGAGGCAGTTATCGTCAAGCTTACCTCCCTGACCGTACCGATGTCTTTGTCGGTTTTCGTACGTGTGCTTTATAAAAATATCAGTAAATAACCCAGTGATCTTTTATGAATCCTTATGAAACGGATGAACTTGTTACCCAATATATGGCGTTCCATTATGGAGACTCCTATTTTGAAGTAGAAAACTATCCAGCTAAATGCGCCCAACACTGCCTTCAGTTAATGGCAAATGAAGTGGGTGTTGCAACAGAGAAAGCATTGGATTTAGGGTGTGCAGTTGGACGTACCACATTTGAACTTGCGCGTGGTTTTGATGAGGTTATTGGCGTGGACTTATCACACCGCTTTGTAGAGTGTGCCGTGCAGCTTAAAGAAAAAGGTTCTTTAGAATATAGCACGATCACTGAAGGTCAATTGCTTACTCCTTGCAATGCTGAGTTAACTGAACTGCACTTAGACCAGCAACGTAGCAAAGTGAGGTTTTATCAGGACGATGCTTGTGATCTAAGCGACCATCATCAGCAGTATAATCTGATATTTGCAGGAAACCTTCTAGATCGCCTACAAGATCCAAAACAGTTTTTAAATTCCATTCATAACTACTTGATGGTGGATGGCATACTAGTGATGAGTTCGCCTTATACCTTGTTAGAAGAATATACCCCGCGTGAAAACTGGCTAGGGGGATATACAGAAAATGGCAAAGTGGTTAGTGTTTTAGATGGAATTAAAGAAGCACTTGCACCACATTTTGTAATGATTAATGAGCCGATAGATGTTCCTTTTGTTATTCGCGAAACTCAGCGTAAATTTCAGCATACCATTGCAGAGTTAAGTAGCTGGAAGCGAATTAAATAAAGTATCCACATAATCATTATGATTTAGCACTTCACATGCGGTTTAGAGATATAAAAAATGGAAAGTACAACTCCTTACTTAGGTGTTATTGAAGGGTTCTTTGGACGCACTTGGTCATTTGCAGAAAGGCATGATTATGCTGATTTTCTAAAAAATAATGGTTATCAATTTTATATTTACGCCCCTAAGGCTGATTCCTATTTGCGTAAATCTTGGCAGCAAGACTGGTCTACAGAAACAGCAGAGAAACTACAACGTCTGGTGGCTTACTACCAAAGTAGGGGGGTTGATTTTGGGCTAGGGTTAAGTCCTTTTGAAATCTATAAAAATTATAATGCCGATGCGAAACAAAGTCTGCAAGATAAAATAAAGCGTTTAAACAA
>JAGLBQ010000072.1 GCA_023146675.1 Cocleimonas sp.
TTACCAAGAGAAAAAATAATGAAAGATTTACATCATATAGATGGGTCATTTGGAGAAGGAGGAGGGCAGATTTTGCGAACCTCCCTTACTATGTCGATGGTGACAGGTATCCCTGTGAAAATCAGTAATATCCGCTCTGGTCGTACTAAGCCAGGCTTAAAAAATCAACATCTTGCTTGTGTGCATGCTGCTCAAGAGATCAGTAATGCAACGGTTCATGGTGCAAAGAAAAATTCACAGCAACTTATTTTTTGCCCCAGTGCAGTCAAAGCAGGCGAGTATCAATTTAAAATTGGCACTGCTGGTAGTACCTCACTGGTGATGCAAACGGTTGTCCCTGCTTTAATGCTCGTAGGTGAGGAATCAATACTTCATTTTGAAGGGGGTACGCATAATCAGTGGGCGCCTAGCTTTGATTTTATTGCACATGCTTATTTACCTATGCTAAAACGTATGGGTGTTGATATTGAGGTTAAACTAGAGCGCTATGGGTTTTTCCCTCATGGAGGTGGGCGTTGGTCTGCAATTATTAAAGCAAATACCGTAATGCAACCTTTGGACGTCTTGGAACGTGGTGAGTTATTAAAGCAAGAAGCAGTTATCAGTTCTAGTAAAATTCCAGAACATGTCCCTCAACGAGAAATAGTTGCACTTCATGATATTGGTTGGTCTGAAGATGCTTTTAAAAGCCAATGGGTCGATGCGACTGGAGAGGGCAATATCATCTCTTTGCGTCTGTTTTATCAAAACTGTTCAGAGGTGATTGAAAGCATCGGTAAAAGAGGATTGCGAGCAGAGAAGGTTTCAATGTTAGCAGCTGACTTATTGCATCAATACCTCAGCAAAGAAGCGCCGATTGGAGAATATTTAGCAGATCAGTTGTTATTGCCGATGGTGATTGGAAAAGGAGGGGTTTTTAAAACCTCAAATCCATCGTTACATACCTTAACAAACAAGAAAGTGATCGAGTCTTTTACTGATCAACGTTTTTCATTTAATAAAGCAGGAAAGGATACTTGGGAAATATCACTTTTATTGGTGTAAAAATCTGGCAGTCAGGGAGTCATGTTATTTAAGTTTCCTACAAAAAAGCACCCTTCACTATCAGGTGAAGGATGCTACTAAAAACTAATGTTTTTACTCGCTATGGACAAGCAATATCCACAGTGGTTTCCTGATAGCTTTTATTCGTTGCAAAATTTAATGAAATCTTATTGATACTAACTGTTTCAAAAGTACTAACTCCACCCGTTACTTTGATTGAAGAAGGGCTATTGCACTTTGTAATGATTTCAACGTTTCCTTCGCCTGCAAAGCTAAATTTTATATCTTCGCCATTGCCCGATAATGAAATTAGCTTGCTACGGCTTGGTAATTGGTTGATATGGGTAACAGCACTGGGTGTGCCTAGGTTGATTTTATAAATACCACCATCCTGATCTAGAAATACGGTATTTTGATTATACGCGTACCAGCTATCGACAGAGCTAATAGACTGTGACTTATTGAGCTTCAGCGCAAACTGCCCTGCATTGTCTGACTTTACGGTTGCTGTAATAACACCATTCGCACTTGAAATATCAACGGCTGATTGTTTGAATGACTTTATGCGCTCTGAGAAGTTTTTGCCTGTAATAAATTCACTACCAAAGTCTTTTGCTTTAGAAATAAAGCTTTCATACATATCTAAGGTATAGCCAGAATTATCGAAATCATTTGGTCCATAATCATGCCAAGGCCAATGAATAAAGGGTTGTGCTGCATGTTTTGCTAGAGCATCAAACTCATTACTCCAGATTTGCTTGGCTTCTTCTGCGGTGCGTTTTTGAAAGCCGATAAGGGTAAAATCAAAGGACATATTAGGGCTAAGATACACTTTGCTGGAGTCTGCATTTAAAAATCCAAATGCATTCGGGAATCCAGAACCGACAGCAGCATAGCCTCCACTTAAATAGTCAACATGAGGTATTATTTCTAACGCAGTAGCAAGGTTTTCAGGGTTTCCAGGAACAGCCGCACCTATATTGTTTAACCCCATCTCTTTTTCAATAACTGCACGAGAGTCAGCAAATTGGAATTTAAGCTGGCTTGCATTTAGTTCATTTGTTTTGCTGGGATGTGTGTAAGAGTGAGTTCCTATTTCATTTCCTAGCTCAATATATTGCTTGTATAAAGGGGCTGATACACTCCAGTCTGTGAACTCATCTTCTTCTGGTCGATTACCGACATTGATATAATAAGAACCTACAAAATTATAACGATCTTTCCAGATTTTTAGCTGATTTAATAAGGGTACTTCAACCCTTGCTACTTCGCTGGAAAACATGCTCTGATCCATATCATTACGTGAAATAAACAGTGCTTTTTCACGTCCCATATGTAGTGTAGCGGGTGCTTTATCGCCCCAAACACTCCATTGCAGAACGGGCCACAATAAATTGCCATCAGCGAGAGCTTGCACGGTTGCAAAATGGGCATGGCGCCCTTTATTCGTAATTGTGATTATCTCAGTTTCTACGCTTTCATTATTGACAACTTTATTTGCAATGACTTGGCTAGTGTAAGCACCTGTGGGAGTAAAATAGTCTGTAAAACCTCCGCTATAGCTTAATACAGTTTCATTGTTTGTATATTCATTCGCTAAGGCTGGGTGGTTGGAATCTGCTATATTGATTTTGATGTTCGCAGGACCCGCTCCACCCGTACGTGACAAACCCAGTAAGCTTTTCATATGTATATAGGAATCACCTGAAATACTTTCGCCCGTTTGATCATTAGTAAGAAAATTACCCGCCGTTATAATACCTACATTATGTTGCTCAATGGCCGTTTTTAGGTTGTTAGATATTTGAGTGATCTGTTGAAGTTTGGCATAAGAAAACAGAGGAAATAATAATGTCTTATAGTCTTTTATTTTATTAATGTCTAATAAGTCATCTTCATTTAATAGATCATAGGGTAAGCCCGCCATCATCGCTTGACTTTGTACACTCATAAAAAGCTGTGCGTAAGCTTTTGGCGTTGTGGGCGTCCAGAAGTTTTGTTCGCTGGTTTTTGAATAAACAATTGCAAGTTGTGGTTTTAGAGTACTAGGTGCAGCGGGTGTTGTTACGAATGCACCATTAGTACCGCCTCCACTACCGCCTCCACTACCATTTCCATTAGTGCCTGTTTTAGAGCTACAGGCTGTTAATGATATGACGAGTGCTAATGCGATAATTGTAAATAGTTTATTCACGCTTAACTCCTTATTTTAATATATTGTCTTGTTTTAGCTGAAGGTTGAGGTTTTCACCCTTCTGTAGCATTCATGCCAACTTAAATTTCATTGACGAGACTATTGATCTTTTTTATTTATGGTGATGGATAAGTGGATACAGTAAATCTAACCTTTTCCTGTTTTTTTGGTTTTCCATCTCCTTATAATGCCTAATTAATTAGCATTTGTTTGTAAGCAAACTATTAAACGGCTAGTTTTTACTGATTAAAAAGTAGAGACAATAAAGGAAGCACCTACTTTATTGCCGTCCCACTTAACACCATCACGTGTGGACTCAAGATAGCTTGCATCTGCTCTGACGCTGGTGTTTTCTGTTAAGGCGTAATTTGCACCGATAGTGACAGCGCCACCTGTTGCCCAATCTGCATTATTTTCTTTCGTGCGATTAATATTTGCGTTGCCATCTATGTTGAGTTTTTCAGTTATTTTATGATTACCTGTAATAAGTACTGAGTAGGCTTCATAATCTTTAGGAGACCAATAGTTGGACTTGCTGTCTTCATAGGATAAAGTTTGTGCTTCTACACCCGCCCAAAGCCAAGGTGTTCCTGTAGAAATACCATAGAGCGCAGCGCCTCGATGAAGCCTTGATTTATTACCATCGCTTAACCTGCGGTATTGAGAGCCACCTTCAAGAATAACTCTCTCAGCCGCACGCCAGCTCCCTGTTACCTTGCTTGTTTGCCCTGAAACAAGCTTATTATTATCATCTTCAATAATGGCTTCTTTAAATAAAAAACCTTCGCCATGTTCAGCAGTAATCGTTACTTTTTTATTAGGTTTTATGGTGGCTTTGGCGTTATATTTATTGCGTCGAGTGTAGTCACTTGTGCGCTGATTTTCTAAGTAGATCACGCCTACACTTAGCTCACCTGTAACATAGTTATTAAATTCTTTAGTAATAGTGCCAACGATATCAGGACCATGATAGATATCACTGCCTGTTTCGCCTTTGATATCATAATCATGCGCTTCAAGTTTCCAATCTGCTTTATTCTTTTTATCTTTATAGTGACGTTGGTATTGTACGGATCTATCTTCAATACGAATGCCACCGCTATCGCTATAAACAGATACTTTAGCGCTAAAATCATTGATAACGTCATCAACAGAGTCAGCTTGTGCAGTAATTGGTGCGACAATGCCAATCATTAAGCAGCTTAAAAGTGCCTTATTGCTTGGTATAAAAGTGTTATTAATTGTTTTCACTTGCGGACTCCTTTTGAATTATATGTGTGGGGCTAATATAAAAAGTTTATCAAAAGGAGTGTAAAATTTATGCAGGCTCTATCTTGATCAAAGAGCTGTTTATCTGAAGGGATGCCATTTATCTGTGATTAAAGGTTAGGCAATATTATTCGTGTTTTATAATATTTATCTTTTATTTGATCAGAAAACTGACATATTCATGCCTTTTTTCTTAAATAGTCTTTTTCACGAATAGCAACAACGCATTCTACTTTGGTGCATAAATCACCATTAGTATTATAAAGACCATACTCAAAGGTAGGGGTACTGCGATGTTTTGCTTTTAGTTGCGCTCTAATTTCATGTTCTTTCTTTGGCGGAAAATCAAAGCGTAATTCTAAGTCTGTGGTGGCTACTTTTTGAAAATCTACCGTCAGCCTGCGTGTCCAAACATGATATTCCCTAAAGACTTGACCACAAGCAATCGGCGCAATCGGGTCCGCTAAGGAGGTCTGAAAACCACCAAATAGACTGCCACCCATATTTTTCGAGACCCATGTTAGTGGTAGAATAATCCTCACTCGTCGCCAATTATTGGATAATTCTAAAACGTTGAGGCGCATCATCCAATAGGCAGGCCACCATTCTAATTTTTTCTCATCGGATATGAATTTTAGATATTTTTTAGAAAAAATAAGGGTATTGAAGGATAGATTCATAGG
>JAGLBQ010000073.1 GCA_023146675.1 Cocleimonas sp.
TAAGAGTGTAACTACACTTCATAAGTACACCTTTTGTTCTCTTTTTCAATAATATAGACTAAAAGATGGCTTTTTCAAGTGTATGATGATCCGTTGGCTTAAATGAAGGTTGACAATAATGCTTGTTTTTCATTAAATTACGGACGAAGTATTAATGCTAAAAATAAGTATTTCTAATAATTAATTCACCTGCTTGCGAGGCTCCAGCTTCGTAAGCAGTAATGACGGTTCTAGCCGTCTGAAATCTTAAATAACAGACGGCTAGAACCGTCAGTGTGAATTATGAGGCTGGAGCCTCGTAACTAGGAAAAATTCATAAAATATGGCTCAAACAAAAAGCCTAGACACAATCTACACGGTCAACACGCCAGAAGGCATTAATCTCACACTTTCTCCCGCAGGCCCTATGCCACGCATGTTGGCATGGATGATTGATGTATTAATTCGCCTCCTTATCTATACCGTTACTTTTATTGTCTTGGCTGTTTTAGGTTCTAGTGGCATGGGCATTGCCTTGATTATTACCTTTCTAGTGGAGTGGTTTTACCCTGTTTATTTTGAACTCTTTAAAAAGGGTCAAACACCAGGTAAAAAATCCTTGAACCTCTATGTGGTGCAGGATAATGGTAGTCCTGTCACACCTGCGTCTTCCATGATTCGTAATTTATTGCGTTTTGTTGATTTTTTACCCTTATTCTATGGTTTTGGATTAGCCAGTATGTTGCTCAATAAGCGTTTTCAACGTCTGGGTGATTTGGTAGCAGGAACAGTAGTGTTATATAAAGATGAGCCACTAACAGAGGAGTTAATAGAGGGCGATATGACGGATCAGCGTGCGATTGTTCCGCCTATGAATTTGAAGATTGAAGAGCAACAAACCATTTTACAATTTCGTCAGCGTCAGTTGAGTTTATCAAAAGATAGAGCCGAGGAGTTGGCAGGACTCAGTGGTGTGTTGGTTGCAGATGCTAAAGAGGGTGAGAAAACAGCCTATCTAACTCGTCTTGGTCATTGGATAGCGGGGAAGCGATGAGCGCAATTAAACAATCACAATTTATTGAAAAGCATCAACAGCAATGGGATGATTTTGCAGCATGGCTAGACTATCAGGAACTCTCTAATAGAAAAAAACGTAGCAAGAAAAACCCTATTGAAGCGCCTAAAAACATTGATCTGCCCAATGTCTATCGTCAGATTTGTCATCATTACTCATTGGCAAATTCGCGCATGTACAGCCCTGTTTTGGTAAAACGCTTAAATCATCTGGTAACACGGGGACATCAAACGCTCTATGGTGCGCATACCCATTTTTGGTATCAGATTAAACAGTTTTTTGCAGCGGGATTTCCTGCCTTAATGCGTAAAGAATGGCGTTTATTTGCGTTGGCAGGTGCGTTGTTTTACGTGCCTTTTTTCGCCATGATTATTGCCATTCAAGTGCAACCTGATTTGGTCTATAGCGTGATGGAGGGTAGTCAAGTTCGTGATATGGAGGTGATGTATGATCCTGATTCTATCATGCGTAAAATTGGACGTGAGCGTGAATCAGACACTGATCTATATATGTTTGGCTTTTATATCAAAAATAATACTGGCATAGGTTTTCGCAATTTTGCAGGCGGGATGCTATTTGGTTTAGGAACCTTATTTTTTATGATTTTCAATGGTCTATTCATAGGCGCTGCCGCAGGGCACTTAACCCAGTTAGGATTTATTGATACCTTCTGGGGCTTTGTGCTAGGGCATGGTGCATTTGAGTTAACCGCAATAGTGATCTCGGGAGCAGCAGGGCTAAAACTAGCCACCGCTCTGATTAAACCAGGGCGAAAATCCCGACTTCGCGCCTTAATTGATAATGGTAAAATAGCGGTGCAGATTATGTATGGTGCAGCAGTCATGTTTATTATTGCCGCCTTTATCGAGGCATTTTGGTCATCAATGGTGTTGCCTGTGGTGATTAAATACGTCGTTGCCGCAATACTCTGGTCATTAGTTATTGCCTATTTTTGGTTCTTAGGGAGAGCAAAAAACTGATGGCTATTCTTAGCGTGCCTTGTCTTGTTCTTTATGGTGAGAAATCAACATGCAACTAGACCAAATAACCGCAAATATTCGTCTGAGATCCTCATGGGAAGCGATTGATCTAGGCTTTGCGATGATGCAACAATGGTGGGCTTCTGTGTATCCGCCATTAATCCTGTTTAATCTCTTTATTTTCATCCCAATATTTATCTTTGTACCAAGAGAATACTACCTCTATGTGATGCTGTTTTTCTGGTGGATTAAGCCGTATAGCCATCGTTTAATTTTGCATATTTTAAGCCAAAAATTATTTAATAATGATTTAAGCACAGGGCAAACATTGAGGGATATTCCCTCCGTGTTTCGTGGTCGTACTTTTGGTGCACTTACCTTCCGCCGCTTCTCCTTCTCACGTGGTTTTAATTTACCCATATGGCAATTAGAGCAATTAAAAGACAAAGAGCGTTCCAAACGTCAGAATTTATTATTAAGCGCAGTGCATAGCGAAGCGATCTGGTTAACCATCGGCTTATTTTTGATTGAAATTATTCTCACCTTTTCATTGCTAGGTTTATTTTTATTATTTGTTCCAGAAAGTCATTTTGAATCATTTACCAGCAACTTCTTTAATCCAGAATTAGGATCAATTGAGGCGTGGGTAACGCTGGCGATTAGTGCCATTTATATTGCGGTGACCTTGCTAATTGAGCCCTTTTATATTGCCGCAAACTTTGCACTGTATATTAACCGACGCACTCAATTGGAAGCATGGGATATAGAGCTTTCCTTCCGCAAAATGGCAGAACGCCTGTCTGCAAAGGAGGACAGGGTATGATGATTAAAGCAATCACGACCCTTATGCTGGTCTCGTTTATGCTATTTAATACAACCACTAGCGATGCAGAAACGAATACATTACGTCCAACGAGTGAGGTAGATTATATTGCAGAGGAGCCTTTATCGGTAAAGCAATCTAAACACATTATTGCTGATATTGTTAATAGTGCGGACTTAAAAGCGAATAAAAAAAGTACAACATGGAGGATAAAAGAATTCGATTTTGAAACGTCAAATGAAACCCCCGAATGGATAGAGACACTTTCGCTTATATTTGCCAGTATTATTGAATATGCACTGTGGATTTTATTATTTATAGCGATATTGATGTTGTATGTAACACGACATCATTGGCTACATTTATTCTCCGTAGAAAAAGATGAAAAGGAAGCGTATCAAGCGCCTGATGTGTTATTTGGTATGGATGTGCGCGAAGAATCCTTGCCTGATGACCTTGTTGGTGAAGTAAAATTATTATGGCAACAGCAAAAGGCGCGAGAGTCTTTGAGCCTTTTGTATCGGGGTGCGCTAGTACATCTCATTAATCAAGAAAAACTACCCTTAGAAAATAGCCACACGGAAGGCGATATTTTAAAACTGAGTAAAAAAACAGTAGCTGATAATAAGCAGGATTATTTAAGCCAGTTAACCGCCCAATGGCAATTGATTGCCTATGCACATCGCAACCCAGAAGATGAGGCAATGGAGTGGTTATTCCGCCATTGGCAGCAGGATTTTGCTGATGTTAGCGCTGCCGAGGTAACGTCATGAACAAAAAGCTGGCATGGTTGCTGGGCATCATTTTGCTCACGCTGTTTATTTTGGGCATCTATAACACCTATCAACGCTTAGAACTCATTGAATCAGTAGAGAAAACAACCCTTAAAGGTGAAGCAAAAAAGAACCCATTGTATGCCGCGCGTATTTTCCTACATCGCATGGGAATCCCCGCCAGTTCAAAACAAAGCTTGCAAGGTCTAAAAGAATTACCCGACACGAATACGCTGTTAATTATCAGCTCCAAGCGCTCAACTTTGTCACGACAAGCCACGAATGATTTATACGCATGGGTGCAGTCAGGCGGACATTTAATCACAAGGACGAATATTGATGATGATCTGAGTGATTTTTCTGATGATCCTGATGTGACCTATGAGGAATACGGAGGTGAACAACCTTCAAGCGATCCGTTACAGGAATTACTGGGTGTAAAAATAGGTGAACGACTTTCAATTTATGATAAAAAAAATGAGTTTAGCCTTCATTTAAAAGGCGCTGTTCATCCCTTGAAAATAGAAGGTGAAAGCTTTTATCCAATTACCAGCATGCAAGGATTTTCTAAGACTGACGAAATTATTAAAATAAAAAAGAAAGCTTTTATATTACGCCGTCAGATAGATAAGGGCATGATTACCTTAGTGGCAGACATTGAGTTTATGAATAACCGTGAGATAAGAAAAGCCGATCATGCTGAGATTTTATGGCAATTAGCACATGGTTTAAGGGCGCCTGACAATGTATGGCTTATCCATAATGATGAAGTGCCTCCCCTATGGCGATTAATGTGGAAGCACGCGTGGGCTTTAATTATTACCTTGACGCTGATGTTAGTCTTATGGCTCTATCGCGCCTCACACCGCTTTGGACCGATGATTCCCAAAGCAGCTGAGGATCGACGCAGTTTGCTGGAGCATATTAATGCCAGTGGTAATTTCTACTGGAAACATCAGCAAAAAGCCAAACTAATCGCCAGCACCCGTGAAGCTCTTAATCAACGTCTTGCTATTACAAATCCTGGCTGGAAACAGTTATCTGATGCAGAAAAAATAACACAATTAGCAACACGCCTAGAGCGACCACAACAAGAAATTCAGCAACTTTTATTTGATCCCAACGTGGGTTTAAATAAAAGCAAGAGTGATGAATTTACACAATTAGTAAAACAATTAGAGCAGGTAAGAACCTCATTATGACCGCAATGACATTGGCACAAGCAAGTGAATTGGCACAAAGCATTAAAATAGAAATCAGCAAAGCCGTAATAGGGCAGCAACAAGTAGTGCATGAAACACTCATCGCCTTATTAGCAGGTGGTAATGTGCTTATCGAAGGCGTGCCAGGGCTAGGGAAAACGTTGCTAGTCCGTGCATTAGCAGGCACCTTCTCGGGGCAATTCTCACGGATTCAATTCACCCCAGACCTGATGCCTGCCGATGTAACAGGGCATACGCTTTATGACATGAAAAACAGTGAATTCAATCTGCATAAAGGCCCTGTTTTTACTAATTTATTATTAGCCGATGAAATCAATCGCGCCCCAGCAAAAACACAATCAGCGCTGCTAGAAGTGATGCAAGAGCGTCAAGTCACCATTGAAGGTGAAGCGCATCCTGTACCACTGCCCTTTATGACGCTGGCAACACAAAACCCACTAGAGCAAGAGGGAACCTATCCGCTACCTGAAGCACAACTGGATCGCTTTTTACTGAAAATTTATATCAACTACCCTGATGAGCAAGAAGAAAGCCTCATGGTCGCCGCAGTAACTAATCATCAAACAGGTGATCAGCTGGATATATCACGCGTTAATGCAGTCGCCTCACCAGAGACTATTCTACAAATGCAAGCACTAGCAGCAGAAGTAGAGGCAGACCAAAGTGTCATCGATTACGCCGTAAGAATCACCCGTGCCACCCGTGATTGGCAAGGTTTAAACATAGGCGCAGGACCGCGCGGCAGCATCTCACTCATTCGTGCCGCCCGTGCGCAAGCGATGCTGAATAATCGTGATCATATTACACCAGATGATATTAAAGATGTGGCACTGCCTGTATTGAGACATCGGGTCGGGTTAGCTCCTGAGATGGAGTTGGAAGGGTATAGTACAGATCAGATTATAAAAGGGATTTTAGAGAAGATTGAGGCACCGAGACAGTAGATTAGAGACGTTATTAAATCATAACCTTATCATGGCATAGCGCATAGCAAGAAATATCTGTGCTTCCTTACCCATCCAAAATCTCCCGCCATTTCTTTTTAAGCCGCTTTTCAGAGATAGGAAAAGCGGTTCCTAGTTCTTGAGCGAATAAAGAAACGCGGAACTCTTCCAGCATCCAGCGGTATTCTTGCAATGCAGTTTTTTGTTGTGACGATAATGAGATATTTTTCTCTTTGGCAATAAAGGTTTGATAACTCTGCCAGTGCGGTTGAACCTGCAAGCGTAAGCCTCTGTCTTTATGGCTATTATCCGTTAATTTTTCAATACGTCGCTGCAAGCCTTTGAGGTAGCGTGGGTATTGGCGTAGTTCGTGTAGTGTCAATGTATCAAGAAAACCTACAAAGATCAG
>JAGLBQ010000074.1 GCA_023146675.1 Cocleimonas sp.
TGAAATGGATCCTAATAATGCTTTTCTTGATATACAATCTGGCTCTGGCGGAACAGAAGCGCAGGATTGGGCTGAAATGGTGTTACGCATGTATTTACGCTGGGGTGAGGCTAAAGGCTTTAAAGTTGAGATAATGGAAGCATCACCGGGTGATGTCGCGGGGATTAAATCGGCAGCGGTTAAATTTACGGGCGAATATGCCTATGGCTGGTTGCGCACGGAGATTGGTGTGCATCGTCTCGTGCGTAAGTCACCGTTTGATTCAGGTGGACGTCGTCATACTTCATTTTGTGCGGTCTTTGTCTCACCCGAAATTGATGATGATATTGAAATTGATATTGATCCATCAGATTTACGCATTGATGTTTATCGTGCATCGGGGGCAGGTGGTCAGCATGTCAACAAAACGGAATCAGCGGTGCGGATTACGCATATGCCAACGAATACCGTAGTGCAATGTCAAAATGGACGCTCACAGCATCAAAATAAAGCATCTGCGATGAAACAGTTAAAGTCAAAATTATTTGAACTTGAAGTACAAAAGCGCAATGAAGAAACGAAAGAGTTAGAAGATAGTAAGTCGGATATAGGCTGGGGAAGTCAGATTCGATCTTATGTGTTAGATGCATCGCGCATTAAAGATTTACGTACCAATGTGGAAACAGGGAATACACAAGCAGTATTAGATGGTGCATTGGATCAGTTTATAGAGGCGAGCCTTAAGGCGGGTGTATAAAAATACAATCAAAGTCAGTGAAAAAATCCCACTAGGAGAGCTTAAAAGGCGGAACCCTTCCGCCCTACATCAAAATATGAAATAGCGATCCACCAATGTACGCTATTTCAAAAATACGAGTTGTTGGAGACAAAAATGAGTACGGAAAATAAGCCAGAAGAAGAAGTCGCAGTCGATGAGAATCAACTGATTACATTGCGCCGTGAAAAATTAGCGGCAATTAGAGAGCAAGGCATTGCTTTCCCCAATAAATTTGAGCGCGAAGACTATGCTAAATCTCTACGTGATGAGTATGATGAAAAAGATAAGCCTTGGTTTGAAGAGAATGAAGTAACTGTTAGTGTCGCGGGTCGTATTATGCTCAAGCGCGTCATGGGTAAGGCGAGTTTTATCACTATTTCTGATATGTCAGGGCGCATCCAACTCTATGTGCAGAAAAATTTGCTGGGTGATGAGGTTTATGATGCCTTTAAAGGTTGGGATATTGGCGATATTATTGGTGGGACGGGAAAATTATTTAAAACTAATAAAGGTGAACTCTCCGTTAAGCTGGATAGCTTGCAATTATTGACTAAATCATTGCGTCCATTGCCAGAGAAATTTCATGGTTTGACCGATCACGAACAGCGCTATCGTCAGCGTTATCTCGATTTAATTATGAGCGAAGAAACGCGTAATACCTTTAAAATGCGTTCCAAAATTGTTTCCTATATTCGTAATTTCTTTATGGAAAGAGATTATATGGAAGTGGAAACACCGATGTTGCAAGTGATTCCTGGCGGTGCAACAGCGCGTCCATTTGAGACACATCATAATGCGCTAGGAATTGATATGTATATGCGTATCGCACCTGAACTCTATTTAAAGCGTTTGGTCGTGGGTGGTTTTGAACGTGTGTTTGAGATTAACCGTAACTTTCGTAATGAAGGGCTTTCGACACGCCACAATCCTGAATTCACGATGATCGAGTTCTACCAAGCGTATGCGACTTATCATGATTTGATTGATATTACAGAAGCATTAATGAAAGGCATCGCCATTGACTTGTTGGGTTCACCTGAGGTGACGTACCAAGGGGATGTTTATGACTTTGGTAAGCCTTTTACACAGATGACGGTAAAAGAATCTATTTTACATTATAATGACAATATCTCTGAAAAAGATCTGGATACAGAATATCGTGCTCAAAAGCTAGCAGAGTCGCTTGATATTAAAGTGGAGGGTTATTGGGGATTAGGCAAGCTACAAATTGAAATATTTGAAAAAACAGTCGAGCATCGCTTAAAAGATCCAACCTTTATTACCGAATATCCCGCGGAAGTTTCGCCTTTAGCAAGACGTAATGATGATGATGATTTTATTACTGACCGCTTTGAGTTCTTTGTGGGTGGACGTGAGTTAGCGAATGGATTCTCTGAGCTTAACGATGCCGAAGATCAGGCAGAGCGTTTTAAAAAGCAGGTTGCTGAAAAAGAAGCAGGTGATGATGAAGCAATGCACTACGATGATGATTATGTGCGTGCTTTGGAATATGGATTGCCACCGACAGCAGGTGAGGGGATTGGTATAGATCGTTTGGTCATGCTATTTACTGATGCCGCCTCCATTCGTGATGTCATTTTATTCCCGCATATGCGACCTGAAGATTAGTATTTATAGATAGAACCCAATAGAAATATAGACTTATAAATAATATTTAATATAATTTTATTCGGTTTTATCTAGTACTCTAGTACGGTTGATCTACACCTTAATTTTCTTTCTCAACTTTTATAAATACATCTCCCGCAGGATGATTAATGTGAAATGTAGATTTGCAGTGTGGACATTGTAAACGTGTTTCAAATCGAGCAGCTTGACTAACTTCTTTAATAATTAAACGTGCATCTCGATGGCTAAGTCCTAGTTTATGGCGCAATGCGTCTAACTTTTTATGTTCATTTTTTGAAATAGTATTGTCCTGCATAAACATATAGACTTCTGTTTGAAAACTCTCTCTGCGACGGTTTACTTCTGCAGTAAAACCTGATGCCATAATGCCTGCGGGTAGTGCTGCCATTGTAATGCCAGATATAGCAACAATTCCGCCCAATAATTTTCCTCCGCTTGTGATCGGGATGACATCGCCATAACCAACCGTTGTTAGCGTAACCGTCGCCCACCATAGAGATCTTGGGATGCTGCCAAATGCTTCAGGCTGGATTTCACCTTCAATTAAGTGAATCCCTGTTGCTGCCAAAATAATAATAATACCAAGAATAAAAAAGGCAGAGACAAAGGTCGTTGCTTCATATTTCAATACAGTGAGTAAAACATCCATTGAGCGTGCATAACGGGTAAGTTTGAAGGCACGAATCAGGCGTAAAGAACGTAGTACAATTAAATCATCAGCAATAAAAAAGCCAAGAAAAAAGGGTAAAATCGCAAGCAAATCAATGATTGCCATGGGGGTTACACTGTATTTTAGACGTAACGTTAGGTCAGATTTCTTGTTGCTATTCGTCGCTTCTGGTGCGATCCATATTCTTAATAAATAATCCAGTGTAAAAAAACTAAAAGCAAAGAATTCAAAGTAACTAAAGCTGGTTTCATATTGTTTGGCAAAGTCTTTGTCAGACTCTAAAATTATTGCGATTATGCTACTAATAATGAGTACGACTAAAAATAAATTAATACTAAAACCTAACCGTCCTCCTGTGTGTTTTTCAAGAATCTGATAGGTCTTTTTTCTAATATTCATAATAATAGGCTACTTGATGTCACGAAATTAGAGCTATACTCGTATAAATAAAGCTTATGAGGCTGAGCTAACTTTAGGCTAAATTTATGAAACAAACAAATGATACGAAGAATAAACACTCCTTAGCGACCGAACAACGCTTGAGTATTTTGTGGAAGCGTTTTGGTGGTAGTGTTTTAGGTCGCTGGATATTTAATCGACTATTAAGCCATAACGTACCGTATTCTGGCTCAATCAATCCACAGGTACAAAAACTATCGCCAGGATTTGCGGAAGTTAGTATGCAAGATAGGCGCAAACTACGAAATCATTTACACTGCATTCATGCAATAGCATTAGCCAATCTCGGTGAATTAACCAGTGGCTTGGCAATGATTTCTGCATTATCGCCCTCAACGCGTGCGATTGTTAGTCATATTGAAATGGAATATATAAAAAAAGCGCGTGGAACATTAATCGCTGCGGGGGTTGCCAAACCACCAGAAATAGTAACTAAACCAACCAGTGTACTTACCCGTACAGAAATAGAGAATCAGCAGGGTGAGCTTGTTGCTGTTGCGCATGTGATGTGGCATCTAGCCCCAAACAGGGTTGAAATAAATATAACAAAGGGTTACAGGTAGCACTCAAGTAGACGCAGAAGCCGATATAGTTCACAGGTTTGAAAAATATTTTTTAAATAGATTTAACAATAGAGCACAGAGAAAAATAGCGTATATAATATTTTCGTCAATGAGACGTTGCGGGTGAAAGTGTTACCTATTTAAATATATCTTTGTGGTTGCAAAAAACAGGAGAATTTATGCAACAACGATGGAAACAGCATTATCCAAAGGGCATCCCAACAGAAATAAATCTTGACGAGTATAGCTCAATTGCTGATCTATTTCATAAAAGCATTAGAAAGCACGGTGATCTTCCTGCTTTTACCAATATGGGAAAAATACTAAGTTATGATGATCTTGATCGTTTAACACGTCAATTTTCTGCTTACTTAACCTCAGAGTTGGGGCTGAAAAAGGGTGATCGTATTGCGATTATGATGCCCAATATTTTGCAATATCCTGTGGTGTTATTTGCCGCTTTACGCGTGGGCTTGGTGGTTGTTAATACAAATCCTTTGTATACTAAGCGTGAACTACAACACCAACTAAGTGATGCGGGTTGTAAAGCCATTGTGATCCTTGATAATTTCGCGCATACCTTGCAATCAGTGCTAAAAAACACGCCAATTGAGACAGTGATTACTACCCGCATTGGGGATCTATTAGACTTTCCAAAGTCAGTACTCATTAACTTTATAATTAAGCACATCAAAAAAATGATACCTGCTTATGACCTGCCTGATGCAATTAGTTTTAAGGATGTATTGGCACAAGGTGCTAAATTGCCCCATAGCGATGAGCAACTACAACATAGTGATATTGCATTTTTACAATATACAGGTGGAACAACAGGTGTTGCTAAAGGTGCTGTGCTAACGCATAAGAATATGCTCGCTAATTTGCTGCAAGCACAAGCATGGGCAGGAGCAGATTTGCAGGGCGGTAAAGAAGTGATGATAACTGCATTACCGCTTTATCATATATTTTCCCTGACTGCCAATGCGCTGTTTGCCCTAGAGCTAGGCGCTAAAAGCGTATTAATCACTAATCCACGTGATTATAAAGGCTTTATTAAAACACTTAGCAAAGAAAAATTCTCTTATATGACAGGCGTTAATACACTTTTTAATAAACTTCTCAATACCCCAGGTTTTAGTGATCTTGACTTTAGCCATTTAAAATTATCACTTGCTGGAGGAATGGCGGTACAGCAATCAGTGGCTACAAAATGGAAAAAGGTTACAGGTGTGCCTTTAGTTGAGGCGTATGGATTAACGGAAACATCACCCGCAGTCTGTGTGAATCCGCTAACTATCACAGAGTACACAGGCATGATTGGCATGCCGCTTCCTTCAACAGAAGTATCAATTAGAGATGAATATGATAGTGAAGTTGAATTAGGTAAACGTGGCGAGCTATGGGTGCGGGGTCCACAGGTGATGCGTGGTTACTGGAATCGACCTGAAGAAACAGCTAATATTTTGGATAGTGAGGGGTGGTTGCGTACAGGTGACGTAGCAATTATGGATGAACAAGGCAGTTGTAAAATTGTGGATCGTATCAAAGACATGATTATTGTTTCTGGGTTTAATGTCTATCCAAATGAAATTGAAGATATAGTCGCTTGTTTGGATAAAGTTCTAGAGGTTGGAGCGATAGGTGTTCCCGCTGATGCTACAGGAGAAGAGGTGAAAATATTTATTGTTAAAAAGGATGATTCGCTGACGAAGGAAGAAGTACTAGCCTATTGCAAAGAGAATTTAACCGCCTACAAACGACCAAGGCAGGTTGTGTTTGTGGATGAATTGCCTAAAACGAATATTGGCAAAGTGTTGCGGCGAGAGTTGCGAAATCTGTAATACAAATAATGTCCAAATTAATTGCAAGCAATCGGTTCAGAGGGGCTTAAGTACCCGCCCAAAATAAATCTAACAATTGTACTCCTGTTTTTCGATTTTCTGCGTTATTGCTCTGGTCACATAGCCCACTATGCTCCCGTCGCAACGCCTTGAATATCAAAAAACAGAAAATAAAATTTTGTTAGATTTATTTTGTCTGGGTACTTAACAGATTGCAGGAATAGCCACACCGTTCTTTCGTAACATCTCCGATAGTCTAATCAACGGTAAACCAATTAGCGCAGTAGGATCATCGCCGTGTAAGCGCTTAAAAAGCGTTATCCCAAGTCCTTCTGATTTAAAACTACCAGCACAAGCATAGGGTTGATCCACTTGTAAATAAGCATCAATTTCATTATCCGTTAATTCTCTAAAATCAACATGAAATGGAACAAGGTCGAGCTGGTATTGTTTTGTTTTACTGTTGTATAAGCACAGCCCTGTTAAAAAACTGACTCTTTTGCCTGAGCTTTCGCGTAGTTGTTGCATTGCGTTTTCATGATTGCCAGGTTTGCCACGAATAGTCCCGTTCAGTACAGAGCATTGATCGGAGCCTATAATGAGCGCATTAGGATGTTGAGTTGCAACAGCACGTGCTTTTTCTAATGATAGGCGTAATACATACGCTTCGGGTGATTCATTATCAAGTGGGGTTTCGTCTATATCAGGAGAGTCTGTCGTAAATGGAATACTTAAGCGCTGTAGTAATTCTTTACGAAATGGCGAGGTGGAACCAAGAATAAGTTGAGTTTTCATGATAATAGTGGGGGTTGTATTATGTGGGGCGCAGATTATATCGGTAATATGCACTTGATAGTAGTAGCAATTTTATACTAATCCTAAAAAAGTGTGAATAGGGCTTTACAGTAGGGTGTGATAATTTCTATAATCGCGCGCTTATGTCAAAAAGACTACCAATTGATATCGATCCTCTTCGTCTGGTTGAACAACGAATATTTCTCTCTGGTGAGATGCCTGTTAAACAATTTCCTCGTTTGGAAAAGTTTCTGGCAGATAACGCAGAGGTAGTACGCGTTGATTTAACATTTGATCGCACAGAGGTGACACATTTACCCATTATAACGGGTCGTATTAAAGGTGAGTTACAACTTATCTGCCAGCGTTGTCTGGGGGCTGTGTCCTTTACAATGGATAGTCATCTCAACATTGTATTAATTAAAACTGATGCTGAAGCAGAACGTTTGCAAGGTGATTATGATACTTGGCAGGTCGAAGATGATCGCATATTTTTACAGGATTTTATTGAAGATGAAATTTTGTTGGTGTTGCCTCATTCGGCATCGCATGATGAGTGTGAACCTTTTAAGCCCTTGATTGAAGCAGTACCAGATGCACTAGTACCTGAGCAACAAAAAAGTGATAATCCCTTTGCTGTATTAAAAGATTTTAACAAAGATTAACTGGAGTAAGCCAAAATGGCAGTACAAAAAAGTAAAGTTACACGTTCTAGACGTGGTCAGCGTCGTTCACATGATTCATTAAAGAACCCTACCTTATCCGTTGATGCGGTATCAGGTGAGACACATTTACGCCACCATATGACACCCAATGGTTTTTACCGTGGTCGTCAGGTTATTATGCCTAAAGAGGTTTATGATGAAGACGATGACGCTACTGAAGAGTAAGCAGGCTGTCGTTTGAGACTAGGTTGTAGTATTCGCTATATTTAGTTTTTCAAATAGACCTATTAACTGTATATTCGATTAACACGGATTGTGTTTTAATTGTAGTTTGCAGTAGTAAAATCGCGGGCTTGTCCCGCGATTTTTCGTTTATTAAGGAATAAAAAATGAGTGCTTTTTATCGAATATCATTAGATGCAATGGGGGGTGATAATGGCTATCCTGTTGTGGTTGAAGCTGCTATTGATGCACTACAAGAATATGATGATATAGAGCTTGTTTTAGTTGGTGATAAAGAAAAACTAACGGCTGAACTTAAAAAGCATTCTGATAAGAATGGCAGTAGACTTCGCATTCATCATGCGTCGCAAAAGGTCGCAATGGATGAATCTCCCGCTTTGGCATTGCGCAAAAAGAAAGATTCTTCCATGCGTGTTGCGATTAATCTAGTCAAACAAGGTGAGGTTGATGCGGTCGTTAGTGCAGGTAATACGGGTGCATTAATGGCAACAGCTCGCTTTGTGCTTAAAATGCTGCCAGGTATTGATCGCCCCGCCTTATGTACCGCTATTCCTAATTCAAAAACTCATACCCATATGCTAGATTTGGGTGCAAATATTGACTCATCCGCCGAACACTTATATCAATTTGCCCTAATGGGGTCAGAGTTAGTCAATGTGATTGATGGTATTGAAGCGCCACGACTTGGCTTATTAAACATTGGCGAAGAAGAAATGAAAGGCAATGAGCAGGTTAAATTAGCGCATGATTTAATAAAACAGGGCAATTTTAATTACCAAGGTTTTGTTGAAGGCAATGATATCTTTAGTGGTAACGTTGATTTGATTGTATGCGATGGTTTTGTTGGTAATGTCGCGCTAAAAACAACGGAAGG
>JAGLBQ010000075.1 GCA_023146675.1 Cocleimonas sp.
GCAAGCTTACTCGGTTTGCAGGGCATTGTGGTAAAAAGTCATGGCAATGTTGATGCGCTTGCTTATGCAAAGGCAATTGGTATTGCGCGTAAAGAGGTGAAGGCTCAGCTCCATTTGCGGATAAAATCAACACTGGAAGCCATGATGGATACTAAAAGGATAAAGTAAATATGTTTTCACGAATTGCTGGCACAGGTAGCTATTTACCAGAAAAAATCATGACAAACTATGATTTGGAAAAAATTGTTGATACAAGCCATGAGTGGATTGTAGAGCGCACGGGGATTGAAAAACGTCACCTTGTCGCTGATGATGAAACTACCTGTGATCTTGCAGAAAAAGCAGCGCGTTTAGCAATGGAAATGGCAGGAAAAACAGCGGATGATATTGATTTAATTATTGTTGCAACCACTACACCTGATTTAGTTTTCCCTAGTGTTGCCTGTCTTTTACAAGACCGTTTAGGTGTTAAAAATGGCAGTGCGGCATTTGATGTGCAAGCCGTGTGTACCGGTTTTATTTACGCTTTGGGTATTGCAGATAAATTTATTAAAAGTGGCACACATAAATGTGCATTAGTCATTGGTGCAGAAACCTTCTCCAGAATTATTGATTGGACGGATCGCAACACCTGTGTTTTATTTGGAGATGGTGCAGGTGCTGTGATATTAGAAGGCAGCGAAGAAGCAGGGCTATTATCCACGCACTTACATGCTGATGGTAACTATGCAGATTTGCTCAAAGTCGATGCAGGATTGTCAAGAAACTCAGAAATATTAAAAGCAGGCAATGCCTTTGTTGAAATGCGCGGAAATGAAGTGTTCCGTATGGCAGTAAAGACGCTAGGGCGTATTGTTGATGAAACTCTAGAACATAATAATCTACAGAAAAAAGATATTGATTGGTTAGTACCGCATCAGGCTAATATTCGCATTATTAAAGCAACCGCTAAAAAGTTGAAAATGTCGATGGATCATGTGGTTGTTACGGTGCATGAGCATGGTAACACCTCTGCGGCATCTATTCCGTTAGCGCTGGATACTGCGGTGAGAGACGGACGGATTAAACGTGGCGAGACTCTTTTGCTGGAAGGTTTTGGTGGCGGCTTTACTTGGGGCTCTGCTTTGGTTAAGTTTTAGAGTCAATAATGGGTGCCATGTTTGAGTTCAAAATTATTCACGATATGATGCTAAACTGTAAGATATATCATTAAATTTTTTAAATTTAGGTGGTTTTATGGAGTGGGCAGAAGTAATAGAACATCCTTTCTTAAAAGATATTCCCTTTAAGATTGAGCTGAACGAGTGGGGAAAGATTTTAATGAGTCCCGCAAGTAATAGCCATGGTAGAAAGCAATTTGATATAGGCGTACTGATAAAGGATGCTAAAAAATCGGGTCAAATTATCATTGAGTGCTCAATACAAACAGAAAAAGGGACTAAAGTTGCGGATATTGCTTGGTTGAGTGATGAATTTTTTGCTAGGCATGGGGATAAAACACCTTATGAGGTAGCTCCAGAAATATGTGTTGAGGTTATTAGCCCATCAAATTCAAGAGGTGAGATGCAGGAAAAAATAAAACTGTATCTTGATAGGGGAGCTTTAGAAGTTTGGTTATGTGACCTTGAGGGTAAAATAACCTACTATGGTCATACTGGACAGCTTGCTCATTCAATAGAGCTTAATAAAAAATAGGATCTAGGTATCAATCATTATCCATTATTTGGATGACTTCTGTGGTTGACTGATCTTAAAATAATAACTATCTTGCTAAAATGACAGAGTCCAAGCAACCCACCCCGCCTGAAGAATTCAATAGTAAAACTTTCTTAAAAACGGTGCCTCATAAGCCAGGTGTTTACCGCATGATCAATAGTGATGGCGATATACTTTATGTTGGCAAGGCTAAAGATCTAAAAAGTCGCGTTTCAAGTTACTTTCGCAGTAATTTGGTTAATTCGCGTATCTGGTCGATGGTAAAGCAGATACAAGATGTTCGTATAACCATCACTAGCACAGAGGCAGAAGCACTGCTGCTCGAAAGCAATCTAATCAAAAAGCACTTACCACGTTATAATATTTTACTGCGTGATGACAAGGGGTATCCCTATCTTTATCTTTCTAGTCATCAATTTCCACGTTTGAGATTTCATCGAGGAGGGCGTAAAGGCAAGGGGCAATACTTTGGTCCTTATCCCAGTGCAGGCGCGGTAAGAGAGGCTCTGAATAAATTACAAAAATTGTTTCAAGTTCGACAATGTGAGGATAGTTATTTTTCCAATCGTACTCGTCCCTGTTTACAATTTCAAATTAAGCGTTGCTCTGCGCCTTGTACCAATGAAGTAACCTCAAGTGATTACCAAAGAGATGTCAATCACACCATTAAATTTTTACAAGGGAAAAGCAAACAAGTTATTAATGATCTTGTTAAGCAAATGGATCAGGCGGCAGAAAAACTGGCGTATGAAAAAGCAGCAGAATACCGTGATCTTATTGAAAAATTGCGGGCTATCTCACAACAACAATATATTAGTGGAGCAAAAGGCGATATCGATGTGATTGCATTGCAGTTTGCCTCTAAGGTTGCCAGTATTCAGGTGTTAACGATTCGTAGTGGTCATAATTTAGGTAATAAAAACTACTTTCCTAAGCTGCCTGCAATGGAGTTGAGCGAAGCTGAAATAATGGCTTCATTTATTGCACAGTACTATCACACCAGAAAAATTCCACAACAGATAATCTGTAGCCATGCGCCAGAAGATAATAATGCTTTGTCTGAAATGCTAGCACTAAAGGCTGAGCATAAGGTTAAACTAATCCACAATACACGTGGAGAACGCATTCGTTGGCTGGAAATGGCATCACGCAATGCCATGCATGCATTACAGATCAACCTAAGCTCAAAAGCAGGGATGCAAAAACGCCTGTTGGCATTACAAGATGAGTTACAACTTGGCTACATTCCTTCTCGTATTGAATGCTTTGATATAAGTCATACGCAGGGTGAAGCAACCGTTGCATCCTGCGTTGTCTTTGGTAAAGAAGGCGCTATTAAATCTGATTATAGGCGTTATAATATATCGGGTATCATTGGCGGTGATGATTATGCGGCAATGAAGCAAGTGCTCCAGCGCCGTTTTAAAAAAGCACTGAAAGAAGCGGCGAAACTACCTGAGCTTTTATTGATTGATGGTGGCAAAGGGCAGGTCAAACAAGCGTTAGACGTTATGGAAGAACTGCAAATTAGCGGCGTGGATGTGGTGGGTGTTACCAAAGGTGAAGGGCGTAAAGCAAATTTAGACACCCTAACCATTGGTAAAAATAGAGTTGAACTAGAGTCGTATTCCAGTGCCTTACATTTGGTGCAACAAATTCGTGACGAGGCACACCGCTTTGCTATAACAGGTCATCGTCAGCGTCGTCAAAAAGCACGTACTAGCTCACCATTAGAGGAAATTGCAGGTTTAGGGCCAAAACGCAGACAAAATCTGTTAAAACAATTTGGTGGAATGCGTGCAATTACCGTTGCAAGTATTGATGAATTAAGCAAAGTCTCAGGCATCAGTCGTCAACTGGCTGAAAAAATTTATGATGTATTTCATGGAAAATAATAATGATTTTTAATCTACCTATATTTCTAACTCTGTTAAGAATTCTGGCAATCCCTCTGGTGATTGTTTTTTTCTATCTGGGCTACCCATTAGCTGCTGCAACAACGTTTGGGCTGGCAGGCGTAACTGACTGGGCAGATGGTTATTTTGCACGCAAATTAGGGCAAGAATCTCGTTTTGGAGCATTTCTAGACCCTGTTGCTGATAAATTGATAGTAACGGTTGCTTTGATACTAGTGGTCAGCCAAGAAGTGAATATGTGGATTACGCTGGCTGCCTGTATCATTATTGGTCGTGAAATTGTGATTTCTGCTTTACGAGAGTGGATGGCTGAATCAGGTCAGCGTAGCAAGGTTGCAGTTGCTAACTTAGGTAAAATTAAAACAGTGGCTCAAATCTTTGCATTGATATTTTTGCTCTATAATCAGCCATTGTTTGGCTTTCCAATTCGTGAAACGGGGTTGGTATTATTAGCGATAGCAACGGTCTTGACAGTTTGGTCTATGATGCAATATTTGCAAAGTGCATTTAAAGAAGAGTGAGCTTGTTGGAGGATATGAGGAAAGAGAAATTTCTTACAAAGATGCAGAGCTTAGGTGTTTGCGTCTTTGTGAGATAATTTTATTTGGACAGTAGAATTTAAGAATTAATCAAGTAAATAATCAACATCAAATACATCACGTAAACTGCGTTCTAATGCCTTTTGCTCAAGATAGTCTTCTACATTGCGACGAATCACATGAGGTTTCATGTTCTTTTCTTTCTTTTTATTAGCCTCATCTTGATCTTCCTCAAATTCTTCCTCTAATAATTCTAATTCTAAGTCAATAAAATCTTCTAAATCCTCATTATCAGCATTGGTTGGTAATTGTTCTACTTCTTGTAGTGGTCGCATTGTTGTTAGTTCCCCTGCATTATTGCAGTTTGTAATTATTATTAGACGTTGTTAATGTTGTAATTATTTCAGAAAATATTATTTTTATTTATGTATTAGAAATACTTACTGCTTGCTAAGTGATTGTATTATTAATGATTGAAGCTGAATATGAGATGAGTAGACGAATAATTAATCAATTTATTTTTGTGGGAATTAGCTTGCTGACCAACGGTACAGCAAACTTATTATTCACCGTACCAGCACTCTATCAGAAGCCTGATTCAGACTCCTGATATAACATAGGCAGTGCCTATAATTTTAATGTCTAAAATGACGCATCTTAGTAAATACCATTGCCATTCCTGCTTTATTAGCCGTTTCAATGACTTCCTTATCACGAATGGATCCACCTGGCTGAATGACCGCTACAATACCCGCCTCTGCAGCCGCTTCAATACCATCTTTAAACGGGAAGAAGGCATCGGATGCCATGACAGAGCCTTCGACCTGTAAATCAGCATGTTCTGCTTTAATCCCCGCAATACGGGCTGAGTTAATACGACTCATTTGACCTGCGCCAACACCAATCGTCATATTGTTTTTTGCATAGATAATAGCGTTGGATTTAACAAATTTAGATATTTTCCAAGCAAATAATAAATCTTTCATCTCCTCGTCATTAGGAGCGCGTTCGGTGACGACGGTTAACTCATTATAAAGTGCCAAATCTGCATCCTGTACTAACAAACCGCCATTGACACGTTTATAGTCTAATCGAGGTTGTGGTGCGCTAAATTCTCCACATTCGAGCAAACGCACATTCTTCTTGGTTTGGATTATGGCAATGGCATCTTCAGCAACGCTTGGTGCAATAATGACTTCAACAAATTGACGATCAACAATTTTCTGCGCAGTGGCTGCATCTAATGGCTGGTTAAAGGCAATAATTCCACCAAAAGCGGACTCTGGGTCTGTTGAAAATGCACGGTCATAGGCTTCTAAAAGATTGCTTCCTGTTGCGACGCCACAAGGATTCGCATGTTTAACAATAACGCAGGCAGGGGCATCATCAAACTGTTTTACACACTCAAGCGCAGCATCAGTATCACCAATATTATTATAAGAAAGCTCTTTTCCCTGTAGTTGTTTTGCGGTTGCAATACAGGTTTC
>JAGLBQ010000076.1 GCA_023146675.1 Cocleimonas sp.
TGCATATTAAAGGTCGTAGAAAATCCTTCAGGTTTTTCATTTTCAACAATTTTGCCAAGATAATTAGCAATCATGCCATCATATTTAGCCGTATGCTCAAACGCTTTAGTCGCAAGTTTAAAACGTTTATCTTGAGGTATTGAGCCTTCATTGCATTCAAGCTCGCTTTCAATCATCTCATAATCACTAGGGTCAACCACAATAGCGACATGTGCATAGTTTTTAGCACTAGCACGTACCATCGTCGGTCCGCCAATATCAATATTCTCAATCGCATCTTCCAATGTGCAATCATCTTTAGTAATGGTCGCTTCAAACGGGTAGAGATTAACGACAATAAGGTCTATCGGTGGAATATCATGTTGCTCCATCACCGCATCATCTGTGCCACGACGCGCTAAAATGCCGCCATGAATTTTAGGATGCAACGTTTTTACCCGACCATCCATCATCTCAGGAAAGCCAGTGTAGTCAGAAACCTCCGTTACAGGAATATCATATTCAAGTAGCATCTTAGCAGTGCCACCTGTGGATAGAATTTCAATACCACGAGCATGAAGCTTTTGTGCAAACTCTAAAACGCCTGTTTTATCAGAAACACTTATGAGCGCGCGGGCAATAGGGGGATTGGTAGATTGGGACATAATGGACTCTCACTCAGCAAAAACGGGGAGTATTGCATAGCTTTGTTTAAGTTTCATTTTTGAATTACAAGATGTTCACAAAAATACTATAAATGATTTGGTTTTATATTTATAGGTGCGCGGAATGTAGGAGAGGTTTGAGAGTTTGTGGCAATATTGCAAACAAAAAATAGCCTTGCTTGCTACCGCTGTCTTAAAGTAGTGTTTGCAGTTTTTAACCACTAAAGAGTATAAGCAATGAATATTGAAAAGGATCTTCAAACGTTTACCCAAATCTTTAAAGCATTACGCCAAGATGAAGCTGATAATCCACTGTCCGAAGCAATCGAGCCAGAGGCGCTATTGAAACAGCTTGATTTATCCTTAGGTGATGAGCCAATGGAGGATGATGCCTTCAATAAAAACCTAATGGAATTGGTTTTAAAGACACCAAAAACAGCCAGTAGCCGCTTTTACAATCAGCTTTTTGCAGGACGAAAAAGCCGTGCTATTTTAGGTGAATTATTGGCGGCTGTACTGAATAACAGTATGTACACTTATAAAGTAGGTGGTCCACAGGTCTGTATTGAAAAAGAGATTATTCAACAGATAGGTCGATTAGTAGGCTATGGTGAAGAGTGTGGAGGAACATTTCCAACAGGCGGTTCGATGGCTAATTTTATGGGTTTGTTGATGGCGCGTGATCATTTTGATCCTGATATTCGGCACAAAGGTGTGCAGCAAACACTAATCGCCTATACCTCTACAGAGTCGCACTACTCCATTGCTAAAAATGCTTCTTTTGCAGGAATAGGGCGCGATAATGTGCGTTATATTGCAGCGGATGATGAGGGGAAAATACGGTTAGATGCGTTAGAAAAGCAAATAAAAGCAGATCTAGCGGATGGTTTAAGTCCATTCTTTGTTAATGCAACCGCAGCGACTACCGTGCTTGGTAGTTATGACCCTATACAAGATTTAGCAGATATTTGTGAAAAATATAATCTTTGGCTACATGTGGATGCGGCGCTAGGAGGGGCCGTCATGTTTAGCCAAGAATATAAGCATTTATTGACAGGTCTAGCGCGGTCAGATTCCTTCTCCTTTAATGCCCATAAAATGCTGGGTGTACCACTGAGTTGTAGCATGATTTTTGCACGTGATAAACAGCATTTGTATCAGTCATTTAGTAATGATGCGGATTACTTATATCAAGGGCATAATGATGATTATAATCTGGGTAAAATTTCCATTCAATGTGGTCGTCGCAATGATGCGCTAAAGTTCTGGACGCTATGGAAATCAGTTGGAACAAAAGGGTTGGCTGAGATAGTCGATTACCAATTTAAACTCTCTGAAATTGCGCATCATTATATCGAAAACAATCCTAATTATACGGTTTATAGCAAAAGTCCCTCAGTGACAGTTTGTTTTAATTATAAAGCGTTTGATCCTAAACAGCTTTGCACTGACTTATATGAACAGCGTGAGATTATGGTGGGTTATGGCACGCAGGGAGATGCTACCTTTATTCGTTCTGTCGCGGTTAATACCAGCAATAATGAAGATGATATTCTGAAATTTTTTAAGGTCTTGGAGGAGTTTGCAGAGAAGACTTATAAC
>JAGLBQ010000077.1 GCA_023146675.1 Cocleimonas sp.
GCGGCACGTGCTTTATTGGATAATACCGATTTAAGCGCACGTGAGATTGTCGAAAAAAGCCTCGCTATTGCAGGTGATATTTGCATCTACACCAACCAAAATCGTACCATCGAAGAATTGTAAGAGACCCCCCATGTCAATGACACCTAGAGAAATAGTTCAGGAATTAGATAAACACGTTGTCGGACAAGCCGATGCAAAACGTGCCGTCGCCATTGCACTGCGTAACCGCTGGCGTAGACAGCAATTAGATCCAGATCTAAGTCGTGAAGTTACTCCTAAAAACATTCTGATGATTGGTCCGACAGGGGTGGGTAAAACAGAAATTGCCCGCCGTTTATCGCGTCTTGCCAATGCCCCTTTTATTAAAGTGGAGGCGACAAAATTTACGGAAGTGGGTTATGTGGGCAAAGAGGTTGATTCGATTATTCGTGATTTAGCCGAGGTTGCAGTCAAACTAACCCGTGAACAGGAAGTTGAAAAAGTAAAATATCGTGCACAAGATGCGGCAGAAGATCGCGTTTTAGATATTTTATTACCTCGTCCAAAATCAGAGACAGAAGCCGATGGTTGGCTTGACACCTCTGATGATAAAGCAGTGGTTGAGAATTCTACCCGCCAAAAATTTCGTAAAAAATTACGCGAAGGCGATTTGGATGATAAAGAAATCGAAATTGAAATCTCTGCCTCAAATGTAGGTGTGGAAATCATGACCCCGCCAGGCATGGAAGACATGGCTAATCAGTTACAAGGCATGTTTGAAAACATCAAAGGCGGAAAAACTAAAAAGCGTAAATTAAAAATTAAAGATGCATTAAAAGAACTCGCTGAAGAAGAAGCGCATAAAATGGTCAATGAAGATGATCTTAAAGCGCGCGCGATTAATAATGTTGAGCAAAATGGCATTGTCTTTCTAGATGAAATTGACAAGGTGGTGCGCAAAGGTGAAGCTGGCGGTGCGGATGTTTCTCGAGAAGGTGTGCAGCGTGATTTACTGCCACTAATAGAAGGCAGCTCAGTTACCACTAAATACGGTATTGTCAATACAGACCATATTTTATTTATTGCCTCAGGCGCATTTCACTTGGTAAAACCTTCAGACTTAATCCCTGAATTACAAGGGCGCTTGCCAATTCGCGTTGAAATGAAAGCACTGACTGCGCATGACTTTGAGCGTATTCTGGTTGAACCTGATGCATCGCTAACTGAGCAATATATTGGGCTGTTAAAAACAGAAGGTGTAGAACTTAGCTTTACTGAGTGTGGCATCAAGAAACTGGCAGAAACCGCCTTTCTAGTGAATGAGCGCACTGAAAATATTGGTGCGCGTCGTTTACATACGGTGATGGAACGCCTATTAGAAGATATATTATTCCGCGCACCTGATTGTGAATCGTCATTAGTGATTGATGCCGAAGCCGTTGATAAGTCGCTGGGTGAATTGGTTATTGATGAAGATTTAAGTCGATATATCCTATAAATTTTATAGCGAAAAAACAATTCCACGGAAAATACAGCATACTATTTTTCGTGGTTCATTCTTTTAAGGAAGTCAGTTATGACCCCAACCGATGTAGCACTACACCAAAAATCTAAAATTTTGGAACTCAAGTGGCCTGATGATGTTTCTCACAAACTCCCTTGTGAATATCTACGGGTATTCTCCCCCTCAGCAGAAGTTCGTGGTCATATGCCAGGGCAAGAAACGCTGCAACTAGGCAAAGAAAACGTCAATATAAAAGCCATTGAACCCGTTGGTCATTATGCATTAAAGCTAGTGTTTGATGACAACCATGATAGCGGTTTATACAGCTGGGATTTATTACGTGACCTCGGTGAAAACTACGATGCTAACTGGGAAGATTATATAAAAAGATGCGAGGCACAAGGCTATGAGCGAAAGCAGCCAGGTCAAATTATCTGATGCCTTACGCGCATTAAAATTCAACCAAGATGGTTTAATTCCTGCTATTGCGCAACAGTACGATAGCGGTGAAGTGCTGATGATGGCATGGATGAATCAGGCTTCAATTGAAGAAACCCTAAAAACAAGCCGCGTTTGTTACTGGTCACGCTCACGTCAAGCTTATTGGCGCAAAGGTGAAAGCTCAGGGCAAGTACAAATGCTAAAAGAGCTACGCATAGACTGTGATGCGGATACTTTGCTGATTAAAGTTGACCAAACAGGACCCGCTTGCCATACAGGAAGACGGCAATGTTTTTATAAGCTGGTTGACGGCGATAAGGT
>JAGLBQ010000078.1 GCA_023146675.1 Cocleimonas sp.
TGATGATTATTATCCGAGGCTATCAGTTATTTCTCAGTCCAGTGCTCGGAAGTAATTGTCGCTATGCGCCTAGCTGCTCTCATTATACGCACCAAGCTGTTGCACAATATGGTGCCATTAAAGGTGCTTGGATGGGGCTTAGACGTATTCTACGTTGTCACCCTTGGGCTGAGGGTGGTTATGACCCTGTACCTGAGAAGGATGCAATAAAGAAGAATTGACAGCTGATAAAACCTTACCTTCTACCACGATTTAACCTACGACTGGATAACGTAGTCAATAGACTGATTGCCTAAATATCATCCGCAGAAAAACTATCATATTGGCTCTTCTGTAATTCTCGTGGCAAATTAGACAAAACTGAAATCTAATATAATAACTCTATGCCAGAACTCCCTGAAGTCGAAACCACGCGCCGTGGTATTAGCCCTTATGTTGAAGGGAAGGTTGTTAAATCAATCATTATTCGTCAACCAAAGCTACGCTGGCCTGTGCCTGATTCACTGTATGAATTAGAGGGACAGAAAATAAATGCTGTCAGCCGTCGTGCAAAATATTTATTACTACAGTCCGCTAAAGGGTGCGCCATTTTGCACTTGGGGATGTCGGGCAGTTTACGGGTTATTGATGCGTCTCTAAATGCTGAGAAACACGATCATGTTGATATTATTTTTGTAACGGGAAAAGCATTACGCCTCCATGATCCACGTCGTTTTGGTGCGGTTCTGTGGACACATGATGATCCTTTACAACATAAATTATTATCCAAACTAGGCCCTGAGCCATTAAGTGATGCATTTTATGCACCATTATTGTATAAAATATCGCGCAAACGAAAGGTATCAATTAAGCAGTTCATTATGAATGCGCAGATAGTGGTGGGGGTTGGCAATATTTATGCCAGCGAATCACTGTTTATGGCTGGAATTTCACCCAACACAGCAGCAGGGAAAATGTCTTTGCTGCGCTATGAAAAACTGGTTGAGGCCATCAAAATTATATTAGTACGCGCTATAAAGCAGGGGGGTACAACCTTGCGTGACTTTGTTCAAGCAGAGGGAAAGCCTGGATATTTTCAACAGCAGTTGCAGGTTTATGCGCGATCAGGGGAAGAATGCAATATTTGCCATTCTTTAATCAAAAAAATCACCCAAGGGCAGCGCTCCAGTTTTTATTGTCCTAACTGTCAAACCTGACGTTGGGAATCAATTTACTATGAATCAGTATTTAAACACACTAAAAACAATTGTTCAGCAAGGCACATCATCCAAAGGTCTCGCATTAAGTGCAACGATTGGTGTGCTACTCGGCGTATTTCCTGTACTCGGAGTGACGACTTGGCTTATTACTTTTATTGCCTTGCGTTTTAAGCTTAATTTAATTTTGATGATGACGCTGAGCTATATTTTTTGGCCTGCACAGGTGATCCTTATCATTCCTTTTTTACGCATAGGTGAATGGTTTTGGAATGCAACGCCCTTCCCTTTATCACTGGATCAGATTCTGCTCGCCTTTGAGACCAGTATTATTAATGCACTGGGCGATCTATGGCAGGCTAACTTATATGCGGTATGGGGCTGGTTAATCATCACTATACCAATAGGAATTGCCTGTTATTTTCTATTAGAAAAGGGCTTTAGCTGGATGATTGAAAAAAAGAAACAAAAAGTCATCTAGACTGGTTATCGCCTATACGCGATGAGGCATGTTCTGGTTAACTTCGCAGGAAAGGTGTCCACCTCAATGGACATCAGCTCAAATCCTGTTGATTTTATGATGGATTCCATCTCTGCGAGTGGCATCACAGGATACTGATACTTCTTTGAAACAATACTTCCAAAAAAACCTTGGTTCATTTCAATATTGATAAAGTAGCCTTTTGGCTTTACCAAACTTAGCAGTTCTTCTAGTGTTTTTTTCTGGTTCTGCGAATACCCTACCACCGCACCTGTTGCTACAATATCAAACTCCGCATCGGATAAATGAACCGCTTTATTGGTTTGCAGGGTCAATGTTTTAGGAGAGCTTATATCGGCATGGGCAAAGGATAATCGGGACGATAAAAATCCTTCTTTTTCTCCCTTACTGGTTACTTCATCGAGTAACGTTTTATTTATATCTGTAAACATGATGGACGCTTCAGGATAGCGTTTTGCTAATGCCATTCCTATCGTACCTGTGCCACACCCTGCGTCTAATATACGGTTATAGCTCCCATCTCTTATGTTTAATTTTTTTATAAATGCTGCAATACTCGCATCAAAACCTAAGTTTTTCATGATAAAAGAATATGATTTATACAATCCATCATTCATGATTGTTTTTTCCTTGATGATTATTTATTTAATATAGAATGGCTTACGCGTAATAATTGAAAAAACCGATCATTTTTAGACGTTTCCAAGATGGCATCAATGAGTCTGAAAAATAATTGCATTGATGGATTTTCATAGTATTTATTTGTTAGTTATTGTATAACCCTACTCCGCATAAGAAAGAGTGTCTATTTAGCTATTCTCGTATAAAATGCTGCTTATGATGTAGCCTTAGCTATCAATATGATGTTACTTTTTTGCTGAATGAAACTACTCCAAGAGCAACTTCTAAGTTTTTATTGCTCCAAATTATCCCCTATGATACCAAAACTTAAACGAACGCTAACAGCCTTGTTGCCCGTTGATAAAAATAGAAAAGGCGAATGCAATGGCTGCGGTGATTGCTGTAAATTGCCCTTTCGCTGTGCTTTTTTAAAAGAGATGGAGGATGGAACCTCGCGGTGCTCTATTTACAGTGTGCGCCCTCCTAACTGCCGTAAATTTCCCCGTAATCGAGCGCAATGGAAATCGGTAGAGAAAAATTGTGGTTTTAGTTTTCCTGATATTAAGATTAAATCTGAATAGGCAGATGAAAACCCCTGAAACTATTATTATCAGTCTGACTAACAATGGTTATCGCCTCGCGCAACAATTATGCGCAGTACAAGCTGCCCATCACCGCCATAAACCTAAACCTTTTGCAGCGACGGTTCAACAGTATTTTATTGCCAATCACCCTCTCATCTTTATCACCGCAACAGGCATTGCTGTGCGTAGTTTAGCACCTGTTATTAACAATAAATTAAGCGATCCTCCTGTGTTAGTAATGGATGAGCAAGGGCAGTTTGTCATCCCTTTATTATCAGGGCATGAAGGCGGAGCAAATGAGTGGGCGCGTGAAGTATCGGAGTTAATGAATGCGCAGTTAGTAATAACCACCAAAGATGCTTGGCAACAACCTGTTTATGTTTTAGGAATGGGATGCGATAAAGGCTGTCCTGAATCTTATTTACAGTCGTTAATTGATCAGTATATTTCAGTGGAGCAATTACCACGGATAGTCGCTATTGCAAGTCTTGATTTAAAACAAAAGGAACCTGCTTTAGTGGCATTATCACATCGCTTAGGGTTGCCTTTTATTTGCTACTCTGCGGAGCGTTTGAATACAGTGGCGAATAAGCTAAGTTACAAGTCTGAAATCGTCTACCGTGAAGTGGGTTGCTATGGTGTAGCAGAAGCGGCTGCATTGATTCATGCACATCAACTAACGCAGCAAAAAGCTGAGTTAGTTTTGATTAAGCAAAAAAATAAGCGGGCAACCTGTGCTTTAGTCAGAAGTTATCCCATTAAAAAAGCAGCGTAAGATCATCACTCTTACGCCGCTTTTTTATTATTTTTATTATTATTTACCCACTATATCCCAGTTTTTATCCCCTAATAGATAAGGGACTAAAAATAGATTATTTTATTTTTTTATGACCGCGAGAAAACGTGTTTGTTGCCCACGTAAAATCAACACAGCAACAGGTTCTTTTTTAGGCATATCCTTCGCTGCTTTGCGTAGATCATCAGGTGTATTGATGGTTTGATTATTAAACGATCTAACAATATCACCATCTTTAAAACCAGACTTCTCTGCAATGCTACCAATAATGACGCGAGAAATATAAACACCGCCTTCTTTTAGCTTAGCCTCAGTACGTTGTTGATCAGTTAACTTACTCACTAATAAACCAAGGCTTTCACCATTATTAGCTCTTGCTAGTTCCTTCTTTTCCTTTTCTGCTTTGTTATCA
>JAGLBQ010000079.1 GCA_023146675.1 Cocleimonas sp.
ACACGTTCATCCAGACCATCAATATCCGTTTCCAATCCACGCAAGGCTTTTTGGAATGATTCTTGGAAGGTGCGCCCCATTGCCATTACTTCGCCCACTGATTTCATCTGCGTGGTTAAACGTGGATCAGCCTTGGGGAATTTTTCAAAGGTGAAACGTGGAATTTTAGTAACTACATAATCAATACTTGGCTCAAACGATGCAGGGGTTGCACCCCCTGTAATATCATTGCTTAGTTCATCTAGCGTATAACCGACTGCCAGTTTTGCTGCGACTTTAGCAATCGGGAAACCTGTAGCTTTAGAAGCTAATGCGGATGAGCGGGAAACGCGTGGGTTCATTTCAATAATCACCAAGCGACCATCTTCAGGATTCACTGAAAACTGCACATTAGAGCCGCCTGTATCCACTCCAATTTTACGTAATACCGCAAGCGATGCATCACGCAAAATTTGGTATTCTTTATCGGTTAGTGTTTGCGCAGGAGCTACCGTGATGGAGTCACCTGTATGAATTCCCATAGGATCAAGGTTTTCAATTGAGCAAATAATAATACAGTTGTCCGCCTTGTCGCGCACCACTTCCATTTCATACTCTTTCCAACCTAGGAGTGACTCTTCAAGCAACACTTCTGTTGTGGGAGAAAAATCCAACCCACGCGCTACTATCTCTTCAAATTCTTCTTTATTATAAGCAATACCACCACCTGATCCGCCCATTGTAAAGGAAGGACGTATAATGGTTGGAAAGCCTAAGCTACCTTGAACTTGGCGTGCTTCTTCTATGCTATGCGCTACCGCAGATTTCGCAGATGGTAAGCCAATTTCTTCCATAGCAATGCGAAATTTTTCACGATCTTCCGCCATATCAATGGCTTCTTTTTGTGCGCCGATCATTTCAATATTATATTTTTCTAGCACGCCTTCACGATCAAGGTCTAACGCACAGTTCAGCGCGGTTTGTCCACCCATGGTTGGCAATAGTGCATCGGGGCGTTCTTTTTCTATAATATTAGCCACGGTTTGCCATTGAATAGGCTCTATATAAATCGCATCTGCCATTTCAGGGTCGGTCATAATAGTGGCAGGATTAGAATTCACCAAAATAACGCGATAACCTTCTTCACGCAGTGCTTTACACGCTTGCGCGCCTGAATAATCAAATTCACATGCTTGCCCGATCACAATCGGACCTGCACCAATAATCAAAATACTTTGTATATCTGTACGCTTTGGCATGGCTTAACGATTTGCCTCCATCATGCTAATAAATCTATCAAAAATGGGCGCTATATCATGCGGCCCTGGGCTTGCTTCTGGATGCCCTTGAAAACTAAAGGCAGGGCAATCAGTTCGCTCAACACCTTGTAAGCTCTTATCAAATAAAGAGCGATGCGTTGCTTGCAAATTATCAGGAAGCGTTTCTTCATCGACCGCAAAACCATGATTCTGACTGGTAATCATAACTTGCTTATTATCCATATCCTGCACAGGATGATTTGCACCATGATGCCCAAATTTCATTTTTACTGTTTTAGCGCCGCTAGCAAGACTTAAAAGCTGATGCCCTAGACAGATTCCAAAGGTAGGAATTTTAGTCTCTAAAACCTGTTGGATGGCATCAATAGCATAATCACAGGGTTCAGGATCACCAGGACCATTTGATAAAAAGATACCATCAGGATTCATTGCGAGCACATCACTCGCTGATGTTTTTGCAGGAACAACTGTTATATGGCAGCCACGATCTGCCAACATGCGCAGAATATTTCGCTTAATGCCATAATCATAAGCGACAACGTTAAATTTTGCCGATAATGGATCGACTGTTTTAACATCATCTGGATTTAACTGCCAGCTTCCATCACCCCATGTATAGGTTTCACTGGTAGTAACTTCTTTAGCAAGATCCATGCCTTTTAGTCCAGCAAAACCTTCAATAGCTGTTTTTCCGCTGGCAATTGCATCCTCTTCTGACAATGCATCATTAACAATAATACAACCGCGCTGTGCGCCTTTTGTACGTAAAATTCGCGTTAACCGTCGTGTATCAATATCACTAATGGCAACGACATTATTGCGTTTTAGATAGGCAGGTAAAGATTCTTCTGCACGGAAGCTACTGTATAAACGTGGAACATCTTTGACGATTAATCCCGTTGCAAAAATAGCGTTAGCCTCCTCATCTTCAGCATTAATGCCCGTGTTTCCAATGTGTGGATACGTTAATGTGACCATCTGCTGTGCATACGAAGGATCTGTTAATATCTCTTGATAGCCTGTCATAGCGGTATTAAAGACTACTTCTCCAACGCTTTGACCATCACTACCAATGGATTCACCCTTAAAAACACTGCCATCTTCCAGGACTAAAAGTGCGCGCTTTTTCAATCGAACCTCCGCTAATATTACAATTACTGACACAAAAAACGGGATAGATTTATCCCGCTTTAGTAATTTTTTATGAAATAGGGGAAATAACACCCATATTCTCTCAACTGCGGGCTATTCTAATCGAAACACATAGGAACTGCACCCCTTAAATAGGCTCTGATTTAAGCAAAATAAAAATAAGGATTTATGGGTTTGTTTGAGATTCCGCTATAAAGAGATTTAAGTAGGTATCTCTCTTTTTTGGGACAAATGATTAATAACAACCAAGCTTATAGACGCTGGGGAAATGGGCTAATCTTGTGAATAGCTTTTCGTCTTAAAATATTATCAAAAAATAGTGGTGGAATCGGGGGTTTAGCTCGAATTAAGTGATGATAAGTAAGGGCTAATATCGTCGACTCCACAAAGTAGTAAACTATTTTTAAACATATTAAGGATGCCAAAAAATAGTCTAAAAACTTTTATCCAAATGCTTTCATTGCCGCATCAACCGCTTTTCCAGAGTCAATTTTGGCATTCATTCCCGTCAAGACCGCATCAAGCGCACCTAAACAAGTCAAAACATTTTGCTGGTTGCTGGCATACCCCATTAAACCAATGCGCCAGATTTTACCTGCCATTGGACCAAGTCCTGCACCAATTTCTAGATTGTAGCGTTCAAGTAGTTGTTTGCGTACAGCTGCCTCATCGATACCTTCTGGCAAGGTGACGGCATTTAGCTGTGGAAGGCGGTATTCTTCATCAACAAAAAAGCCTAATCCCATTGCTTCAATGCCTGCTTTAAGGGCTTGATGATTAGCATCATGACGTTTCCATGAGTTTTCTAGACCTTCTTCGTGCAAGATGACCAGTGATTCATGAAGAGCATAGATTGCATTAACAGGTGCTGTGTGATGGTAGCTACGTTGCGCCCCTTCTCCCCAATACCCCATGACTAGATTTAAATCCATAAACCAGCTTTGTACTTTTGACTTACGATTTTGGATTTTATTGATTGCAGCTTCACTAAAACTGACAGGTGAGATGCCAGGTGTACAAGATAGGCATTTTTGTGTGCCTGAATAAATAGCATCGATATTCCAGTCATCAATGCGTAGTTCTGATCCACCTAATGAAGTAACCGCATCCACAATCGTTAGACAATCATGATCATGCGCGATTTTTACTAGCGTTTTTGCATCAGAGATTGCGCCTGTTGATGTTTCTGCATGAACAAAAGCAACCGTGCTAGCTTCTGGGTGTGCTTTTAGCGTTTCTTCTAGTTTGTTTGGATCAACGGGCTTACCCCAAGCATCTTCAATAACGATAGCGGTTGCCCCGCAACGCTCAACATTTTCAATCATGCGCATACCAAATACACCGTTTTGACAGACAATCACGGTTTCACCTGGCTCAACTAGGTTAACAAAACAGGTTTCCATGCCAGCAGAACCAGGAGCGGAAACAGGCATAGTGAGTTCATTTTTAGTTAGAAAAGTGTCTTGAAGCAACGATTTTACTTCATCCATTAA
>JAGLBQ010000008.1 GCA_023146675.1 Cocleimonas sp.
TTGCCTCTTAGCTATATTAACTCTTTATTTAGTGTGCAGCCCACTCAACACTGCTCAAATCGATACCTTCTTTATACATATCCCATAGTGGTGAAAGATCGCGTAGTTTTTCTACTGCTTTACGTGTTTCTGTAATGGCATAATCAACTTCTGCTTCTGTTGAAAAACGTCCTAATGTAAAACGTAATGAGCTATGTGCTAATTCATCGCTACGCCCTAACGCACGTAAGACATAACTTGGCTCTAAACTTGCACTGGTACAAGCTGAACCTGATGATACTGCCAAGTCTTTCAGTGACATCATTAAGCTCTCACCTTCCACATGGTTAAAGCTAATATTTAGATTGCCTGCAATGCGTTGCTCCAGATCACCATTGATATAGACTTCTTCCATATCACTAAACCCTTCTTGCAAACGAGTACGCAACGTTAATAAACGTTCATTATCTTTTGCCATGTCTTCTTTTGCCAAGCGAAAAGCTTCGCCCATGCCGACAATCTGATGCGTTGCCAGCGTGCCAGAGCGCATGCCACGTTCATGACCACCACCATGCATTTGTGCCTCTATACGCACACGTGGTTTACGACTCACATATAATGCCCCCATACCTTTAGGGCCGTATATTTTATGTGCTGAAAAGCTCATTAAACCAACATTGAGATCTTCCATATCAATCGGAACTTTACCTGCACTTTGCGCTGCATCAACATGAAATATTATTTTATGTTCACGACAAAGTTCGCCTATTGCTTTTATATCCTGAATCACACCAATTTCATTATTCACATGCATAATGGAAACAACGGTGGTGTCCTCTCTAATTGCCGCTTTTAACACATCCAAATCAAGCAAACCATTATCTTTAGGATCAAGATAAGTTACTTCATAACCTTCACGCTCAAGCTGACGACAACTATCAAGCACTGCCTTATGCTCAGTTTTCATCGTAATAATATGTTGTCCACGACGCTGATTAAAATGTGCCGCACCCTTGATTGCTAGGTTGTCAGACTCAGTTGCACCACTTGTCCAGACTATTTCACGTGGATCAGCATTGATTAACGCCGCAACGTTAGCGCGCGCTTCTTTTACCGCGTCATCACCTTCCCAACCAAATGAATGACTGTTTGATGCAGGATTACCAAATACACCATCAAGGGTTAAATATTGCATCATCTTATCCGCAACACGTTTATCGACGGGCGTTGTTGCAGAGTAATCAAGGTATATTGGGGTTTTAAGTTCGCTCATAATGCGCAAATCCTTTAAATAAATTCTATTGGCTAACTTTAATCTATTGTTAAAAATTCTAATATAATCAGGCGGCTGAATTATTAGGAATCATCTCTATCACTTTTTCTGTTTCTTTCTTTTGTCGTTCAGCAACTTCTATCACCTCAGCACGCGACATCATCTCTTCTAAGGTAATATCATCAAGGAATGATTGAATGCGATGACTTAAATCCATCCAAAGATCATGTGTTAAACAACGCTCATCTTGTTTGCAGTTCCCTGCACCACCACATTTCGATAAATCGACATTTTCATCCACTGCCATAATAATTTCAGACATAGCAATTTTAGATGGCTCACGACTTAAACGATAACCACCACCAGGTCCGCGCATACTATTAACAAGTCCTTGCTTGCGTAACTTTGAAAAAAGTTGCTCAAGGTAAGACAGGGAAATATCCTGACGTTCTGAAATTTCAGCCAGTGAAACGGGCTTATCTTTACAATGCAGGGAAATATCCAGCATTGCGGTAACGGCGTAACGACCTTTAGTTGTTAACTTCATTGAGGGGGCTCCATTGCTGTCTCAAAGTATCTATCATCTAGCGGGATGTAATGAACAAATATTTAGTTATTAAAAACCTTATAGCCCATAGTAGAGATACTCTTTCTAGTCAAACGCTGATACTGTCCGTTCATCAGTGTTCTCTAATACTTTGGATAGTAAAATACCTGACAAGAACAGTCAAGTATTCTTGCAATCAATATTGCTCTTTTTTTCGGCGCACTTCCCTGTAAAGGCTTCCGCTTCAATTTCTGTCAGCGGCTCTAGCTCTAGCACCCCTCCCATATGTCGGATTTGCTTACACATTTTATCCATGCGTTGATCCATCTCATGAATATGATCCAGCATTTTATTGACCGTATTCGCCACAGGGTCTGGCATATCTTTTGTTGAACCATAGGCATCAAAGCCCATTTTCTTTGCTACTGCATCACGATGTTTCTGTTTCTTTGTGCGCAGTACAACCTCACGACCAGGCACACCAACAACAGTAGTATCGGCATGAACTTCTTTTACAACCACCGCATTTGAGCCAATACGCGCATTATCATTAACCATGATCGGACCAAGAATTTTAGCCCCTGCACCGACTACCACATTATTACCCAACGTAGGATGACGCTTACCCTCTTGCCAACTTGTACCGCCCAAGGTAACACCATGATAAAGCGTACAGTCATTACCAATTTCTGCTGTTTCACCAATCACCACCCCCATACCATGATCAATAAAAAAGCGTCGTCCAATAACCGCACCGGGATGGATTTCTATGCCTGTGAATAAACGCGCTATATTTGACCATACTCTAGCCATCCATTTCAGACCTTTTCCCCATAAAACATGAGAAACACGATGAAAAATAATGGCATGCACACCTGGATAGGTGGTTATAATGTCAAATGTATTACGTGCCGCGGGGTCACGATCAAATACGCAAGAGATATCTTCTTTAATTTGTGAAAACATGATTGAGTTTAAATATTTTAGAAAAAGAGGGAGAAATATTTAAACATAAAAGAGATAGAGAGGGAAATTATCAATACTGGTTTGCCTTTATTTGTTCCTTATTAATGCATAGATATAATATAACAAAAGTCTACAATTCAATAACACTTTCATTACAGACCTTAACAGTCATCATTCTTATTATGAGTTTCTCTACTCTATAGTCATTAGAGCATCTCGATTAATTCATAAATCAGCGAATGAGTCACAATGAAAATCACAAAAAACCAGTTCAAAGCAATACCGCTTCTATTATCTACCGCGCTTTTATTTACTGCTTGTAATACCAGTGCTCCTTTTGATGCAACTAAGAACTTTCAAGGTGTTTGGGAGCATAAAGGTTATGGCTCGGTCATCAGTATTAAAAACAAGCAGGCTAAAGTATACGAATATACGCGTGGGAGTTGCTTAAAAGAGTCGGAGCTAGATGCTCTGGGCTTGAAGGACTATATTGCGAAAATCACTTTGTCTGATAATAAAAAATCATTTTCCATTAACAAAAGCCCCGTTTTCAAGAGTAGCTATCATAAAATAGAGGCTTTGCCGACGTTCTGCCAAGACGACAAGCTACAAACAGGCGCTTCACCTACCCAAGTCTTTGAGCATCTTTGGCATACTTTTAATGACTACTACGCTTTTTTTGAGGAACGCAATGTAAATTGGGCGCAACAGTATGCTATGTACCGTCCGCAAGTGACGGACAATATGAGTGATGATGCTCTGTTTGAAGTATTAAAAGAGATGCTTGAACCCATTGATGATGGGCATGTGAACTTATCATCGGACAATGAATCCTTTAGTCCTGAGTCTAATATTCGCTTTCATGATGTGTTAATTGAAGCATTCGATCAACAAACTGAATTTACTGATCTCAATGCGTATCTACAAGATAATCTTCAACGCATTACCTTGCTCCCTCGGCAATATGTTCACAATATAAAAAGTACAGGAGGGAAGAATAAAGATGCGATTAACTGGGGTATTATTGATGGTGATATTGGCTATATAAGCCTGAACCGAATGATTATATTTGATGAGCGTTTTACGCCTGATGACTTGGATGATTTAACAGATAACGATGCTAAAGACGACATAGAAGCTCTCAATAAAATTCTTGATACCATAATGGATGACTTAAGTAATACGCGCGCTTTAGTGATTGATTTGCGTCTAAACGGCGGTGGGTATGATAGAGCAAGTTTCGCCATTGCCAATCGGTTCGCAACACAGCGTCAGTTGGTCTTATCTAAATATGCAAAAAGCAAGACTGAAAGGAGTGAAACGGTACATGCTTATCTTAACCCTAGCGACAAAACCTACACCAAGCCCATCGCCCTAATTTCAAGTGAAATGACGGGCAGTGCCGCAGAAGTATTTTTGATAGCGATGAATGCATTGCCTCATGTAACGCTTGTCGGTGAGGCTTCTAGTGGGGATTTATCAGACATATTAGACAAGGTATTACCTAATGGATGGCAGATGGGTCTCTCAAATGAAATTTATTTGGATTATCTTGGTCATAACCACGAAGTGAGCGGTGTACCTGTTGATATTAATGTCCCTGCATTTTCACTGTCTGATATAAAGCAATCAAAAGACAGTGCGTTAGAAGCGGCTATTAATACCTTTGCTCGGTAATACTACACTCACTATTTACTACCTTTCGACCCTTTCCGCGTGCAGTTTTGACTCACTCCGTACGCGGCTTTTTGGAGATATTTATATGCTTAACCGTAACCACTTATTAATCAGTTTATTTTTTGTGAGCAGTCTTGCTGCCTGCTCCTCGAACTCTCCCGCAGATTGTGCGGCTGATGGGCCAAATTGCCAGCAATATAATCCTAATAAACCGCCACCTCAGAACCTACCCAGCCCACCCTAATCCTGTCGTTTCCACATGGAGAAAAGAGGCCAAACAATTAGGTGAGGACGGATCAAGCAGAGGAATCAAACCCTTAATGCCTAATTACAATACAAATGTAATTAGGCATTAAGGGCAGGATAAAAATGATACAAGATAAAGCTTGAATGATTAAACCTTATGCTCCAACAAACGAAAATATACAATAGCCAGACCTATATCTTTTTTGCCACTAAGGTACGTCCCTGCTTTATAATAGTTTATTGTTCCTTTCCAGCGTTTTAAAGACTGTATTGTTCTCAATCTTTTATTAACCCATATCTTCATAAGATTATTTTTTACACTAACACTCACACGTGTAAAGCCCTTATTTGGGCGCTTACCTAAATCTACATAATGTATTTTTTTATGATAAGGACTTGGTCTGACAATTGCCCACAGATGATCATTGAGACTCTTATGTCTTTTCAACCATACAACACGCAAAGGAGGTACACTTGGATTCTCAGCATGAATTTGCAATATGGTAACCTGCTTAATACTACGAGGCTTCTCTAAAGCAAACTCTGCTTTAAGTAGCTTTGATCTATTTGAATTCACCTTCCAACCGTGTGGACCAAAACGTAACTCTGAGCGAACGATCACTTCTTTATGCCTTTTTCTAGCTTTAAAGGTCATATAACGCCCATTAGTTAAATAAAAATTAGCTCTTGCGACCCCTCTAAAACTTCCAAAATCTATTTGTTTTTTATTGGGAAACTGTAGCTTTGTTTTATTTAGTACATCACGAAAGCCAGCTACATTATAAGGTGCTTCATAAGCATAGGCTGTTATGGGAGTTAAAAAAGTCAAAATCAAACTAATGATAATAAAAAGAGGTGATTTAGATTTCGGACTGGCACTGTTTTTCATCTGCGCTCCATAATGATTGATAAGTAATATTTATATACTCAATGAAGAAATAATGAAGTAACAAGATACAGCGATATATGGTGGGTAATATACGATAAGATGAAAACAGTGTGAGATGCTTGAACACTTTTAGCACATAAAAAAACAGCAAAAAAGGATAGGATTACTATTTAAACAGATCAATTTGAGGAGTAACAAGGATTGATACTATTTACCTTCAGATTGTATTTATTGAAATCGGCACTTTAGCCTCGAATTGTTTAAAAGTAAGCAAGGCTAAAGCCGTCGATTCCTAAAATAGCTTAAAAAATATCAACTACTTTTTAATATTCAGTACATTAGCATGAGTTGCAAGCGTCGCCTTAGAGCCAAATAAAGCAAACATATGCGACGCTATAAGCTCTTCAGGTATTCCACGCATCATTTCAGGAATTTTATAGGGCCATGCCGTATTCATAATATGGGTCTGTATCATCGAATGGACATTTTGAGCGGCGTATGTTTCTTTTTCCTCATCCGTAGAAGACATTCTTGCAACAGCCCCCGTAATGACTTTATCAATCACAAACGTATCACCATTTGTAACAAAATGCGCCTTATAAGCCAACTCGCCTGTCCAGCTTTTTACAAAAAAAAGCCAGCTATTATAAGCGTAAATATCCCATTTAACTTCCATAGACTCTGCTTTAAAGATAACACCCTCCATGCTTAACTCGTTTAGTGGATAAACAATATTAGCTTGATAGGCTTGCCCATGAACCATCGCAGCCGCTTCGTACTTTTTGCCATCATCAGCGCGGCTTTCATTGAAGCTTTCAACAACAGACTCATTGTACTTAGTTGCCACTGCATTTTGAGTAAAATCACTAATATCCAATATTTCAGCATCATATGGATTATCACCAGCCTTTAACCACTGAGGCTGGTTGTCGCTATTTTTTCTTTCTTGAGGTGCAGATGCACTATTAGTTGTATCTGATTCTGTTGGTGTCATATTTATTATCACTTTATAGGATTGGGAGTCTTATGTTATTAGATTATTCACTTGCATTCACTGAATATTTTTGCATGACAATCCAAGCAGGATTCTTTATTCAGGCGCTTATAAATACTTCGAATTGCCCGTGATTTAGAATCAAAGAAGTGATCATTGCCAATTTGCTTGATAAAGCCTGATTTGGCAGTAAATTCATACACACTAGGTTTTAAACCAACAAAATACAAACCACCCTTTTGCTTTAATAAACGCTTATTTTCTGACACCAGTACTTCAGCACCCGCAAGGTCAATAAAGTTGATGCCACTGGCTTCAATCAATATATGTACTATTTTTTCATCTTCTACAACGTTGCTAATCGTATTTTGTATATGACTGACGGAGCCAAAATAAATCGACATATCAATTCTGATAACTTTAAGCTGCGGACACTCCTCAACAGGTTTTTCTTCAATATCAATAAAGCGTCTACTTGCACTATTGGGGTCATTATCGATGGATAACACGGGGATATTAGGTGTTGATGTTCTGGCTAAAAATAAAATAAGCGACAGCAAAACTCCCATATAAATAGCAAATTCAAGCTCTAGAAATAAAGTAGCAAAAAAAGTGGTTAATAGTATGGCTGACTCTGATTTGCTAAAAGCGAGTGTTTGTTTTATATGATGAAAATCAATCAAACCGTAAGCGACTAAAAGAATAATACCTCCCATGGCGGCTATGGGTAAATAAGCTGTTAGAGGCGCAACCAGTAGAACAATAATCACTAAAAAGATAGCCGCAAAAATAGCGGAAAGGGGTGTTTTTGCTCCCGCCTCATAGTTCACACCTGAGCGTGTAAAGGAGCCAGAACCTGCATAACTGGAGAAGAAACTACCCACTAGATTAGACAGTCCCTGCCCCACAAATTCTTGATTAGAATCTATGCGCTGATCAGACTTTGTAGCAACTGCTCGACTAATTGACACCGCCTCAATTAAGCCTAATAAAGCAACAGCAAAAGCTTCAGGTGCTAACATTTTTATGGTTGCAAATGAAAAATCAGGCATTGATAGTGGTGGCAACTGTGCGGGAATTTCTCCTAGTAATTTAATATCTGTTGTGTAGTCTTTTAAAAAGATGGCAATAAGACTTCCTGCCACCATACCAATGAGTAGATTAGGTGCTTTCGGAACTAGCTTTTTAGTAATAATTGCAGTGAACAAGGTCACTAATGCAATCACTAAGAGATAAATATTAAACTCCCCCATTCCCTGATACAAATCACCCCATGTATGCAAAAAAGACTCACCTTTAGGGACAAAAATACCTGTCACATGTTTTATTTGGCTAGTAACAATTAAAATAGCGGCGCCTGCGGTAAAACCAATAACAACCGTATGGGAAACAAAATTAACCAATGCTCCCAGTCGAGCCAGACCAAACGCCAATTGGTAAACACCTGCAAGGAAAGTAAGTGTTAATGCCATCGATAAAAACTCAGGTGTTCCAGGCTCTGCATGATGACTAATCGCAGCAAAAACAACAATAGAAATAGCCGTTGTAGGTCCTGAAACCAAGTGAAAAGACGAGCCAAAGAGTGCCGCTATAATGGGCGTTACCATAGCAGTATAGAGACCATACTCTGGCGGCAAACCTGCTATCGTCGCAAACGCTACACCTTGAGGCAAAACAATCACAGCACCTGTCAAACCTGCCAGAAGATCGGCTTTAATAGACTCTTTAGTGACTAATTTAAACCAGACGAGGAAGGGGAAGATAGATGTGAGTTTCATTGAGTAGATCCAATATTAGCATTTGTTAATAAAGGATCGCAGTGTAGACTTCTTAAGCTTACTCCACAAGGATAACCATTGGGTTTTATAGGGGTAATTCATTAGCTATTTGAAACTATTAGCAATCTACGCTTTGATATGTCGATCAACAATCAAACCATCCCCAATGAGCGTGCAGATAAGTTTGTTTGATTGATTACTATTTTATCTTACTATTTAAGTGGAATTTATGGGAGCGCAGTCACTTAAACACGCTCCCACATTATGGAAAATTAAAACTACTGTTTAATAGAGCCTGTACCACTCATATTCATTGCTGTTGGTCTTTTATCTGGCGCTGAGGCATCTAATGAGCCGCTCGTATCACCACGTCTTAGCTCATCATTTGAACCAATACAAAGAAGATCATATTGAGGAGAACTTATAAGATTAGATTGCGCGACCAAAGCGGCAAGCTGGGAAGATGGAATACTTGCTCCATTAACTTTTGCAGCGGTGATTGTAATATCTACTTTTTCAGCCGTACAAACGCTTGTGGCGTGATCCCCTTTATATTGAATATCAAAAGTGCCATCAATTTTAAGATTAGTTGAATCAGAACAATCTTGGGAAACATGCCGCGTATAAGCCACCGTCATAATATTTCCATTAATCGTAGTCACTGCTTTATCAGCTCTTGGTATGCTTGCATTATATTCACATTCGCTCACCCAAACACCATCAAACCTATCCTCAACCGCTGAAGTACTAGAGCCTCCTCCACACGCCGTTAAACCAATAAAAAGACTAGCAAATAGCGTCATTGGTAATAAGTATTGTTTTGTTATCATTGGATCCGTCCTAAGTTGTTTTAAAAATACCTAACTCAATAACTCAACAGTTGTATGTTTTTAGAGAACTTATGACTGTTGAGTTACCCAATACAAGTATAGGTACAATTTTACTAAGACCATAAAAATAATTTTTTCCTATCGATTCAATCTTCCGCAAACAAAGCAATAGCCACCTCAAGCTCTGTCTCATCAATAGGAAAAGCCATTGTTTTATCAAAGGTAAAACGAGCCTCCAGTCGAGCTAATTGCTGTTTGAACTCCTTATCATAAAAAATCACCGTTTTAATCTCAGGTTGACGCTCAACCACCGACATTAACGACTCAAGACTACTGGTACGATCACGAAAATCAGATTGGAAATTAAACTCTGCCACCACCACATCAGGCGCTTGCTTTTTAAATCGCTTCAATACCTTGCGCATTTTAGTTTCAATTACCACCTCATACCCTAAGCTTTTATAGAGAGGGGTAAAACTAGGGTAACCACCCAGCTCGATGATGGAGAGCAATGTTTTATTTGTCACAATGATCAAAACTCATTAAATAAAACATTACCCTATAAGAAATAGCATGAGCAAATCAAGTCTTAATCCTCAGCCCCCATTAACGCCTTCTGCCGCATACGCTGAAATTCTGCCTCTTTCTTGATCGCTAATAGCTCCTTCTCATCATCATCTAAATCCTCTTCTTCCTCTTCCTCCATTGGCGCAAGCTCTAATCCATCAAGAGGTGAAGGTGCTGCCTCCCCGTCTTCTGCTTCACTATCCTCAGAAGACGCCGCCATTGATACTGGGCTTTCTAATAGTTTTATTTTTACTTTAAGATTATTTGGTGAGTCTGAGTTACGCATCATTTCATCGTAAGAAATGATTTTTTCTCTGTATAATTTAAACAAATGACTATCAAATGTTTGCATTCCTATATCTTCTGAACGCTCCATGACTTCTTTAATACCATGAATATCCCCTTTCATAATGAGATCTTGAATCGTCGATGTACCCAGCAAAATTTCAATCGCCGCCACCCGTTTACCATCAAGAGTAGGAATGAGCCGCTGTGAAATAAAGGCTTTGAGATTAAGTGATAAATCCATTAATAACTGCTGACGACGCTCTTCAGGGAAGAAATTAATAATACG
>JAGLBQ010000080.1 GCA_023146675.1 Cocleimonas sp.
TCATCTTGCTAATCCTAGTTCTGAAAATTGTCAGGCCGCTATTGTGGTGTTGCTAGAACTCTATAATTTATCCTCTCGTCTTGATGTTAAAAATGCATTGCTTAATATGCTCGACTGGCAAGCTCAGGCAGTGCGTCGTCTTTCTGAGTTAGAAGGTGTTGATGCGGATCGTTTGGAAAAATTGTTAGAGCGTCTTGAAGAAAAAACCAAACAAATTTATAGCTTTAGAGGACAGTTAGGACAGCATCTAAAGCGCCATGCCTTCTTAAATCTCCTCAGGCAACGCACGGTGATTGCTGGCAATATGAATGGTTTTGATGTACCTCTCTTCAATTACTGGCTACACCAGTCACAACAAAAAAGGGTTGACGATCTCAACCAATGGGTAGAGCCCTACTCGATGGCGTATGATGCTATTGAAATAGTCTTACAGTTGATACGTGATAGTCGTAGTGGCGAGGAAGTCATTGCCGAAGATGGCTTCTTTCAAGCAGGTTTAAATACTAATCGTGACTATCAATTATTACGGATTGATCTACCTGAGGAGGTCAACTACTATCCTGAAATTAGTGCAGGTAAACAACGTTTTTCAGTTCGATTTGTTAGAGTCGAAGACTTAGCGGAACGTGGTGCTCAAGAGCTGGAGAATATTCCATTTACACTCTTTTTGTGTAGCCTTTAATATCAGTTCAGGGGCGTACACAAAGCAACGTCCTCTGCCTTTCTTAATTGATTTCAGTCGTGCCATTATAGGTATCATGAAAAGCCCCTACTGCGTCGGCCACATCATCAGGGTTGTCAAAATGTGCTATATGAAACAAGGCTTCACCTTCATGTACCAGCGGTAGATTAGATTTGCCAATAACAATCCCGCTTTTTGGTGCCAAAATATGCCCTTCAGATTCTCCAAAAGGATCGCTAACAACACCGAGTAAATCTCCCTTACCAACCTGATCTCCCAGCGATAATAAACAGCGTAGAATACCACTTTGCGATGCTCTAACCCATGAACTAGAATTCGCTAAAAGTGGCTTATTGTAAATATCGCAATGCTTGCTGTCAGGCAACATATCCAAACTGCGCATTACATTCACAACCCCCTTTACACCTGCACGAATAGCCACTTCATTAAAGCGTAATGCTTCACCTGCTTCATATAATAAAATGGGAATACCAAGATCAGAGACCGCTTTTCGCATCGAACCTTCAATTAACTTTGCTGAATTAATAACAACAGGCGCATGAAAAGCGCAGGCCATGTTTTGAATATCAGCACCCTCATTCGGTCCATCATGCAGTGCTGCACGGATTTGTGGCAAATTTTCTCTGGCAGTAGCCCCTGTGTGCAAATCAATACCATGAGTACATTTTGATGCAATTTCTTGTATAAAAACATGCGCTAAACGTGCCGCCATTGAGCCTGTTTCAGAGCCGGGGAAGGAGCGGTTTAAATCACGTCTATCAGGTAAGTAACGTGATTGTGAGATAAAACCGTAGACATTAACAACAGGGATTGCAATTAAGGTTCCTTTAATATTGTCTATCTGTTCTTTTTCAATATTGATAAGCCGACGTATGATTTCAACACCATTGATTTCATCACCATGAACGGCAGCGCTAACAAATAATGTTGGTCCTGGCTTTTTACCGTTGATCACATGCACGGGCATGGAAACAGAGGTATGTGTGTACAGTGGCGGTAACTCCAGATCAATTGAGCGTTGCTCACCTGATTTAATTTCTATACCGCCAATAACTATTTTATTCCCCATTTGAATATCCTCTTGTCACTTAAGAGCGTGAATGAAATAACGTCCCAATCTCTAACTTCGGGACGTTATTCCGTCACGTTCCTTAACTCAAGAGAATACCCCTACAAGCAGCGACGTCCTAGTTTGTATTTTTCTCTGCTTCAACCTTCTTTTTTTTCTTCAACGTGGCTGTTTTCTCAAGAAAATCAATGATCCTTCCTGCAATATCTTTATTACTTACCTTTTCAATACCTTGCAGCCCTGGTGATGAATTGACCTCCATCACAACAGGACCATGGTTAGAGCGCAAAATATCGACACCTGCAACATTTAATCCTAAAATTTTTGCTGACCTTACTGCGGTTGAGCGTTCTTCGGGTGTGATTTTTATGAGTTTGGATGACCCTCCACGATGTAAATTGGAACGAAACTCCCCTGCTTTTGCTCTACGCTCCATTGCGGCAACGACTCTGCCTCCTATCACAAAACAGCGTATATCCGCACCCCTTGCTTCTTCTATATACTCCTGCACTAAAATATTAGCTTTTAAGCCCATAAAGGCTTCAATAACACTGCT
>JAGLBQ010000081.1 GCA_023146675.1 Cocleimonas sp.
CCAATGGTTCGTGAAGATGGCAATGATCTTATCTACCTCTCAGAAGCAGAAAAATACGATGCTATTGTGTTGGATATCAAGCATGCATTAAAACAACAACAACCCATGTTAGTGGGTACTGCCTCCATTGAAACATCAGAACTGCTCTCTAGTTTATTAAAGAAGGCCAATATCAAACATGAAGTACTAAACGCCAAGCAACACGAGCGTGAAGCACATATTATTGAGAATGCTGGTCGCCCAAGTGCAGTCACTATCGCGACTAATATGGCAGGTCGTGGTACTGATATTGTGTTAGGCGGCTCGCTAGATGCGGTGCTCAATAAGCTCGGAAAAAAACCTAATCCAAAAACCATCGAAAAAGTGAAAGCAGAATGGCAAAAACGCCATGATGCCGTACTAAAAGCAGGTGGTTTACATATTATTGGTACAGAGCGTCATGAATCACGTCGAGTTGATAACCAATTGCGGGGTCGTTCTGGTCGTCAGGGTGATCCTGGTTCTTCACGTTTTTTCCTCTCATTAGATGATAATCTAATGCGCATCTTCGCTTCTGAAAAAGTTAAAAATATGATGAAGAAGCTGGGAATGGAAAAAGGACAAGCGATTGAAGCCAAAATTGTTTCTAAATCCATTGAAAACGCACAGCGCAAAGTAGAAGGTCATAACTTCGATATTCGTAAAAACTTATTGGAATATGATGATGTTGCCAACGATCAACGTAAAGTTATCTACGAGCAACGCTCTGAATTACTTGAGGCGGATGATGTTAGCGAAACCATTGAAGCACTTGCCGAAGATGTAACATTTGCTCTTTTAGAAAAATTTGTTCCACCTGAAAGCCACGATGAGCAGTGGGATATCAAAGGATTAACTCAAGAACTAAAAGAAGAGTTAGATCTGGATTTAGATATTCAAGGCTGGCTAGATAAAGATGATGACTTATATGATGAAAAAATAGGTGAGCGTATCCATGAAGAGTTAACTAAATCATTAAAGGCAAAAGAAGATATTATTAGCACAGAAAGTATGCGTCGCCTAGAACGCGATGTGATGCTGCATGTGCTTGATACGCAATGGAAAGAGCATCTTGCCGCAATTGATTATCTACGCCAAAGTGTTGCCTTACGTGGCTATGCACAGAAAAATCCTAAACAAGAATTCAAACGTGAAGCATTTGAGTTATTTGAAAGCTTACTTGCCAATATCAAACACGATGTCATCGTTTATTTAGCGCGTTTACAAATCACCATGCCTGAAGAGGTCGCTGCACTCGAAGAAGGTTATGAGCAAGCACATCAGAATGCAGGTGACATGGAACTATTGCATGAAGGCAGTAGTGCATTAGGTGGCTCTGAGACAGAATTAAAACCAGAGGCTATGAAACCGTTTAGGCGTCAACAGGAAAAAGTGGGGCGTAATCAACCTTGTCCTTGCGGATCGGGTAAGAAATACAAGCAATGCCATGGTAGCTTAGCTTAGATTATCACCCCTGTTCCTATGCTCATGCGTGGGATCACAACTCTCTGCATGCGCTACGTTGCAATCGGACGTAGCGCATCAGATACTGCATTTCCAAACGAAAATTAAGATTAAATAACCTCTGCAAATAAGCGCTTAATCCACTGCACACGCTTCTCAACGGTCTCCAGCGTCACTTCAAAATACAATTTATCCGAACCCACTATTTTATATTCCCAAGGGCGTTTTTGTACCAGTGCCATTATTTTCATTGGATCTATAGCGGGCTTTTCATTAAAAATGATGCGTCCGCCCTCCTCTCCTACATCCAGTTTCAATACACCTAATGTTTGTGCAATTTGTTTTAAGCGGGTGACATCAAAGAGTGTATTAACAGGTTCAGGCAATAGACCAAAACGGTCTATCATTTCTATGCGCAAATCACGTAACTGCGCCTTATTTTTAGTGCTAGCAATACGCTTATAGAGAATGAGTCGATTATGTACATCAGGCAAGTAATCATCAGGGATTAATGCAGGTGCGCCAAGGTCTACGGTCGTGCGTGTCTCATGTCCGTCTTCTTCTGGTAGATCACCACGTTTCAGGGCTTTGACCGCACGTTCTAATAATTCATTATAGAGAGAAAAACCAATTTCTTGAATTTGCCCGCTTTGTTCATCACCCAGTAGTTCACCTGCGCCACGTATTTCTAAATCATGCGAGGCTAGCGTGAAGCCTACGCCAAGCTCTTCTAATGATTCAATTGCTTCTAAACGTTTTTTTGCATCTGCCGTCAGCACTTTTTCGCTAGGAATAATCAAGTAAGCGTAAGCTTTATGGTGTGAGCGTCCTACTCGTCCACGTAGCTGATGCAGTTGGGCTAGTCCTAATTTATCGGCTCGATTAATAATAATGGTATTGGCGGTGGGCACATCAATACCACTTTCAATAATAGTGGTGGCGACAAGCACATGAAAGCGCTGGTGATAGAAGTCTTTCATAATGCCTTCAAGTTCTTTCTCTGACATCTGACCGTGGGCAAAGCGCACGTCGGCATTGGGCAGGTAATCACTCATCTGGTCAGTGATTTTTTGAATCGTTTTAACTTCATTATGCAATATATAAATCTGTCCGCCGCGTGATAGTTCACGCGCACAGGCTTCTTGAATCAAGGCTTTATCCCATTCTTTTACAAAAGTTTTGATCGCATGGCGCTGTGCGGGAGGCGTGGCGATGATACTTAAATCACGTAGTCCTGAGAGTGACATATTTAAGGTGCGTGGGATCGGTGTTGCGGTCATGGTGAGCATATCGACATTGGCGCGTAGTTTTTTTAGTTGCTCTTTATGACGTACGCCAAAACGATGCTCTTCATCAATAATCACCAAACCCAAATCTTTATACTGAACATCTTTGGATAAAAGTTTATGTGTGCCAATGACAATATCAATCTTGCCACTTTTTAATCTTGTAATTGTTTCTCTGGTTTGTTTGGGGGTACGAAAACGTGATAGCATTTCGATTTCAAACGGCCAATCAGCAAAACGGTCGCGAAAATTTTGGGTATGTTGTTGCACTAATAACGTGGTAGGCGCAATCATGGCAACTTGTTTACCACCATTAGCCGCAAGGAAGGCAGCACGCATAGCAACTTCTGTTTTGCCAAAGCCAACATCACCACAAACCACACGATCCATTGGACGAATGGAGATAAGATCTGCCTTAACTGCCTCAATTGCTTGCGCTTGATCTGGTGTTTCTTCAAACGGAAAGGCTTCAGAAAAAGCATGATAATCCAATTCATTGACATCATACGCATGACCTTGCAAAGCAGCACGGCGGGCATTAATTTCCAATAATTCAGCGGCAATATCATGCGCACGTTTTGCCGCTTTTTTACGGATTTTATCCCAGTGCTCTGTTCCTAGTTTATGCAGGGGTGCTTTTTCAGGGCTAGCGCCACTGTAGCGACTAATTAAATGCAATGACGAAACAGGCACATACAGCTTATCGCCTTTGGAGTATTCCAGAGTAATAAACTCTTGCTCAATACCACCCGCTTCCAGCTTTTTCATTCCCATATAGCGCCCAATGCCATGCTCTTCATGGACGACGGGAGAACCTTCATGCAAATCGGTCAGATTACCAATAATTGCTTCGGCATCGCGGGTTGCTTTGCGTTTACGGCGACGTTCTTGCTGTACTTTTTGCCCAAAGATTAAACCTTCGGGGATAATCGCTAATTCACCTTGCTGTTCTTCATTTTTTAACCATAAACCTTCTTCTAACGGCGCAACGGTGACGCTGAGTTTGCTGCTGCCTTGTAGAAAGTTTTGCCAGTCTTGGCTGGTGCTGGCAGGGTATTGATTATCACGCAATAAGCTGAGTAAATTCTCACGTCTGCCAGCAGATTCTGCGGTAAATAAAAGTCGCCCTTGATGCACTGCCAAAAACTGTTGCAGTAGTATTAATGGGGATTCAGCACGCACTTGTAGTAACAGAGATGGCAAGGTGTGGGTTGGATAATTAATACTATTATCGGTATTTTCTTGTTCGTAATGATGCGTTTGCACACGGCGCAGTGTGTCGAAAGCATGAGCTAATTGTTCGCTACTAAGAAATAAGGCATCTGGCTCTAAAATTGGACGCTCAATATCATGGCGACGCTGCTCATAACGCTCAGCAACATGACGGGTAAAACTCTCTGCGGCTGGCTTTATTTCATCGCTGTAAATGAGCAAGGTTTTTTCTGGAAGATAATCAAATAGAGTGGCTGTCTCTTTAAAAAAGAGTGGTAAATAATATTCAATACCTGCGGGTGGATTGCCATTACCAACATTATCGTAAATTTGACTACGTGCCAGATCACCACCGAGCTTTTCTGCATAGTGGGTACGGAAGGTTTGGATTCCTTCTGGATTAAGCGGAAACTCCTGCGCAGGGAGCAGTTCTATTTTATCCAATTGCTTAATAGTGCGCTGGTCTTCTGGATTAAAACTACGCAGAGAATCCACTTCATCATCAAATAAATCAATACGAATAGGATGATTGCTGCCCATTGGAAATAGATCAATCAATGAACCACGGGTTGCATATTCACCATGCTCCATAACTTGCGTCACATGACGATAGCCTGTTTCTTCCAGTTGCATACGCATCAGTTCGATGTCTAAGGTATCACCTTTTTCTAGTAAAAAGGTATTAGCGCGAATATAATTTGTAGGCGCAAGACGATGCATTAGGGTCGCTACAGGGACAATTAATACACCATGCTGTGTCGCTGATAATTTGTAGAGTGTTTTAAGACGCTCAGAAATCAGATCTTCATGCGGGGAAAATACATCGTAAGGCAATGTTTCCCAGTCTGGAAAGATATGGATATTCTTAATATTAGAAAAAAAACGAATATTGGCTTCCGCTTGATAAGCACTTTGACTATCAGGTGTTACCAGTAAAATAAGCCCTTTATATTCCTGCGCTGCATTGGCGATCACGAGATCTTTTGCACAACCGTGCAACTGCCCCCAGTCGATAGTCTTTGTTTGTTTTTGCGGGTAAATGGGGTTAATGGTTGGGTGATCCATGACCTTATGCCTTGGTAGTTTTTTATGAAAAACGTAAAATTGTACTCTCTTGCCTGCGTTCTTGCGATGTTATTTCTCTCTAAATGGTTTATTATGCAGGACTAATATAAATAAAGACCAAGCTCAAGGTTATCTAATCTTATGAAAGTTAGGGTTTAATAATCTACGAAACTTAATGTGCACCTAATAAAGGGGTGCAATTTTTCATTTCAGCCTAAATGCTCTCAATCGTTGCATAGAGCGACTAATGCGCCTCTTGAGACCATCTACTCTGAAATTTTTTATACCCTTGGGTACAAAATTCTGCGTCAAGTTACGCATCTTATTAACTATTCGTTCCTATGAATTTTTGATCTAAATTAAAAGGATTTAACTTTGATTGCCACACAATCTGCTTTAGAGCTAAAAGGTGAGATGTTGATGCTAAACGTATTGCGTTTACAAGATGTTGATATCAAGCTGATTGAGGAGACATTACAGCAAAAGCGTAATGAAGCGCCCTTATTCTTTGTACAAAGCCCTGTTGTGGTGGACTGCTCAAATTTAAGTCAGGAACAAGGTAAACAGCTAGATTTACGCGCATTGCGACGCTTGCTGGTGAGAATGGATTTTGTTCCTGTCGGACTACGCAATGTTTCTAATGCCATGCTAGCGGCATCAATGACATCAGGCTGGAATATACTCCGCTCATCAACAAAACATCCTCCTCAAAAAGCACTTGTGATTAATACACCTGACGAGAATGCGCGTGTTACTGAAAATACCTCTACGGAAGAACAAGAGCAGAATGAGGATGCTGTTAGTACTGAGCCTGTTAGCGAAGATCAAGTAAATGAAGCAATAGAAAATACAAGCCTAACATCAAGACAAAAACAAGGGTTAATTATTGAACGTCCAATACGCTCTGGACAACAGATTTACGCAAAAAGGGGTGATTTGATTATACTATCACAAACCAGTGCAGGATCAGAGGTAATGGCTGATGGCTCCATTCATGTCTATGGACCACTACGTGGGCGCGTCCTTGCAGGGGTTAAAGGTAATAAAAAAGCACGGATTTTCTGCCGCTCACTAGAGGCAGAGCTGATTGTCATTGCAGGTTGTTATCAATTACTGGATGAAAGCGAGACTGAATTAAAAGGCAAACCTGCCATGATTCATTTGGAAGATGAAAAATTAATTATAGAACCACTTATTTAGATATTTTGGAGAGTACAATTGAGTAAAGTAATTGTTGTTACATCAGGAAAAGGCGGGGTTGGAAAAACAACCACTAGCGCTGCATTTGCTGCGGGCTTAGCAAGCAAAGGTCATCGCACAGCCGTGATTGATTTTGATGTAGGCTTGCGTAATCTTGACTTGATTATGGGCGTTGAGCGACGTGTTGTTTATGACTTTGTTAATGTCATTAATGGCGAAGCAACCCTGCGTCAGGCACTTATTAAGGATAAACGTGTTGATAATCTATTTATTCTACCTGCCTCTCAAACACGAGATAAAGATGCCCTAACAAAAGAAGGTGTTGAAAGTGTTATTAATGAGTTAAAGACAGATGGCTTTGAGTTTATTGTCTGTGATTCACCTGCAGGGATTGAAAAAGGTGCTTTTATGGCACTTTATTTTGCTGATGAAGCCATTATTGTCACCAATCCTGAAGTGTCTTCAGTGCGTGATTCAGATCGCATATTAGGTATCTTACAAAGTAAATCTCGTGCTGCAGAGAACGGCGATGTTATTAAAGAGCATCTTGTGATTACTCGTTACTCTCCAGAACGAGTTGATATGGGCGATATGATCAGTCTTGAAGATATAGTCGATATTTTATCTGTACCCTTACTCGCTGTTATTCCTGAATCTGGCTCTGTTTTACAAGCATCCAATAGTGGTGTGCCTGTCATCATGGATATTAAAAGCAGAGCAGGACAAGCCTATATGGACATGACAGCCAGATTTCTAGGCGAAGATATACCACATCGATTTTTAGATATCGAAAAGAAAGGCTTCTTTAAGAAGCTATTCGGATAGGGGAGGCATCATGGGATTATTTGATATCTTTAGGCGGGATAGAAAAAAAAATACCGCCAATGTAGCGAAGGAACGCTTGCAGATATTAATTGCACATGAGCACAGCAGAGCCGGTGCGCCTGACTATTTTCCTGAAATGCGTGATGAAATCATGGATGTTATTAAAAAATATGTTGCTGTCGATGATAAAGGTCTAAATGTCAAACTTGAAAAAGGCGATGACTATGATGTTTTGGAGTTGAATATCACATTACCTGAGCGACGTTAGCCATTTGCTATACTAAAAAAAAACAATTCTCAACCCTAGCATAGTTGAGAATTGTGGTATTAGGTAAGATTTTAAGAGTGCAGTCCTTTGCCAATGAAATCTAAAAAAATCATACACGGTGGCAATCTACATCAAGCTTCAGACCTTTATCCTATTCCCCTAAAAAACTGGATGGACTTATCGACAGGAATTAATCCCCGTCCTTGGCTACCCCCAGAAATCCCTACCTCTGTCTGGCAACGTTTGCCTGAAGCCGATGATAACTTGCTCGTCACAGCACAGCATTATTATGGTTGTGATACTCTCTTGCCAATTGCAGGTTCTCAATTTGCAATTCAATCCTTACCTTATTGCCGCCAACGCTCACGCATTGGTATTGTCAGTCCCTGCTATGCAGAACATGCTTATTGGTGGGAGCATGCAGGGCATCATGTCGTTATTATTAGAGCGGATGAAATTGATCACGTTATACAAAATCTAGATGTATTACTGCTAATCAATCCAAATAATCCTGATACCACCCAGTACTCCAGTAACGAGCTACTGCGCTGGCATCAACAGCTCATAAAAGATGATGGTTGGCTAATAGTCGATGAAGCATTTATTGATAGCACCCCAGAACAGAGTCTTTTGACACAAAGCAAAATAACCCCTAAAGGACTTATTATACTACGCTCAATTGGTAAGTTTTTTGGTTTGGCAGGAATACGATTAGGTTTTATTGCTGCCGAAACAAATTTATTGGAGAAAATAGCACAACAACAAGGACCTTGGGCGGTATCTCATCCTGCACGCTGGCTAGGATCACTTGCCCTTGCTGATCAACAATGGCAACAGCAGACTCGTGAGTTTTTAATTCATCAAAGTGAAAATCTGCAACAAATATTGTCACCCTATTTTCAAAATATTCATAAAACCAACTATTTTTGCTACTTCCAACATCCAGATGCAAAACAAATAAAACACAAATTAGCACAGCAGGGAATCTGGATTCGTTATTTTGATGCGCCTTCCTCTGTTCGTCTGGGAGTACCTGCCAACCATGCTGAATTACGCCGATTAAGTGAAACTTTATCGCTATTTTTCACCCCTATTATCTAGAATATTTGTCAAAAAAATAATTTACTTATAATAGTCAATGCCTTACAAGCTAATTCCGTTCATCAGAAATATTGATAATTCTTCTTTCATTGGTAAATCAGTATATGCTAATATTCGCAACATCATTAACTACCCCTCTATGAGGGACGGCTTAAATACTATGAACATGCACACTTCGCTAAAACTAGTTATCACCATTTTATTAGTTATCGGCAATATTATCGCAAATTCTAGTTTTGCAACTCCCAATAGAAACTTCAATAATAAATCCATTGATTCATCCACCAGAGGTAAGGTTGCCAAGATTCAAAAAGAACTAAAAGTTATTAAAGTAAAACGTATTAAAAAATCACATCTTAGGAAAATGAGCTTTTATAAGCAGACTAAAAAAACAAAACGCACAAACAGACTCAAGGTAACAGCCACAGCGTATACATCACATGTAGCACAGACTGATAGCACACCTAATATTGCAGCATGGGGTGATAAATTACGCCCTGGCATGAAAGTCATTGCGGTATCGCGTGATCTACTTAAAGTCTATGGTTTAAAGCATCGCTCTAAGGTTCGCATTAAAGGCTTGCCAGGTGAGTATCTAGTGCTGGATAAAATGAATAAACGCTGGAAAAAAAAGATTGATATCTATATGGGAAAGGATCGTCATAAGGCGTTTAAGTGGGGTCGACGCAACGTTGAGCTCCGCTGGAGCATCTAAAAAATTTGACGACTAATTTACCCCTCGACTAACCACAAGCTTCGCTAATTTGCTCTGTGGTTTTAGTCTTTTTTATTC
>JAGLBQ010000082.1 GCA_023146675.1 Cocleimonas sp.
CTAGATGGTTTATTTCTATGGACTCAATCATAGAGGGCTTATTATCATAAGGAAGCTCATATAAATTTTGTGTTAGGCTCTGTATAATCGCATGCATCGCCTCAGGTGAGGTTTCTGCTTTACCAAGAGTCAGCTCATAAATAAGCTCATCTAGATTGGAGCTACTATTGACAGATGAATCAACAGATAAGGAAAAATTCTTATAGAGCGTTACTAAATTGCTGACTGATAGTTTATGGGTTTGTGTTAATGCATAGAGTAAGGGTAATATTTTTTCCTGCTGAATACTTTTTTGCAGACTAAAACTATACCCTTTGCGATTTAGTTTTTTACAGTTTGCAATACCATTACGTAATGGCTCGGTTAAATTACGTATTCCCGCATAAGACTTATTACAATAACGCGTTTTAGGCGTATCATTTTGTGCTAATAAAAGGCTACTTATAGCAAATAAACTAAGGCCTGCAACGGGACGTTTACTCGCTAATCCACGCTGGTAAGAGCGAATAATCTCACCCTCTTCATTTGTCATTTGAATATCGATGATAGCACCCTGATTCTTAATACTTTCTCCCAGTGTCACCTTAAAAAAACGAGGGTAAAAACGATGGATAGTCTTAAATACTATAGCTAATTCATCATCCAGTTGTTTATTTTTAAAAATAGGCAGACTGATCTTAACATCGGTCAGCATGGCTCCTTTCATTAAACTTGCACTTTCTTGTTGTAAGTTTTGATAAAGTGTTGGCTTTGTTTTTCCTAACGTTAACTCACTTCGCTGTAATAAATTCTGATAAAGTGGCAAAGCATAAGCCTGCTGTTTTTCAATATACTTTAACCACTGTGAAGAGATTATGAGTGAGGGCGCTGCTTGTATAGCGTCTAAATCTGTTAGTATTTTACGCAATACTTGTGGTTGATTGTTTTTTAAGTAACGAGTCGCCATCAAGCGTGATTTTTTAATCAATCCCTTCCATGTGCTTTGGCGCAGATTAGGCTTCATAGAAAATAATAAATCCATCTTAATTTGGTGATGGTATGCCGTTGCTAACACTGCCTGCTGCCCTAAGTTTAACTGTTCAGCGGTTTTGCCAAATAAAGTCGCAGCAATCGCGACCAATCCATAAACATCGTCTTTAGCAGCAAAGAGAGGGATATGCATTGCACTCCAGCGTTTAAATTCCTCTCCCTTATTTTGGGCTAGATAAGGGTATAAATGCCGTGCAACACGCAATGTCTCAGTATTTCCAAAAAAACGCTCACTCACACTTTTATTTTTAGTGACAGAACTCCCTTGCAAGCCCTTTGCAATACGCATAATCAATGCATCATTAGACTTTCCTAATTGATAAGGCGCACTTAAATTAACCCCTTTATAAGAAGCATCTTTGAATTGTATTATTTTTTTATACAATGCCCAGAAACTTGGTTGTAGCTCCTCAAATGATAGATTTTTATCATTAGGGGCTTTGATTAGTTCCCAAAATAAAGGCGGCACAGACTGAATATAAAGCGTTCCTATCTCATTCTTATAGTGATTATTAAGGGGAGGTAATGCGCCAAGCAACTGATTTTGTTTACCATGCACACTAATCGCGATACTTTGGCGATGTTGTGTTAAATAGCCTTGTAATTGTTGCTCATCAACAGGTTGTGAAAGGTAGTAATACATTCCTCCGCTAATAAGCCCAATCAATAATAAGCCTGTACTCATCAATAAAAAAACAGCTAAAAATAAAGTACCCAATAAGGATTTAGGTCTCAGCCAAGAGACTATCATTGCAGGTACACTCACAAGATATAATAGACCTGATAAACTTTTTTCTTTTAAGTAATCAGGTAAATTAGCTAGTGTTAAATATTGTAGTTTAATACCTTCCTGCTCATTTAAATTCAACAAGGAAGTCACACGATGAAGACGTAAACGCAAACTATCATTTTTATCTTCTATTTTTGAAACCTTATTCGCGGCTTTTAAAGCATTCATAAATTACCGTCTCACTCGTTTGGTTATTATTCTCTGCTGTTTTTCTTGCGTTGGTTTCTCTGTTGATACTTCTTTTTTAGTCTTTTTCTTTACTATTTTGTTGTCATTAGTCTCTTTTAAACCCTTTTTTATTACCTCCTCTTTTTTAGCCACTTTATCCTTTGGCAGAGACATTTTAGAGATTTCTTTTTTTGCCTCCATTTCTTTTAATATTTCCTTTTTTACAGCCACTTTTTTTGCAATATCTTCTCCTAAATCTTTTTCTTCACTCTTTTCCTTATCAGAACTCTCCTCGTTAGTCACCTTTTCAGTTACTACATTTTTTCTTAAAGAGAGTGTTGAATTCGTCCTCTCTGCTTCTTTTTTCACTTGATGATGTTCAAGTGTTGAGATAACAAAATCGTCAGTACTGGTTTTTTTTGAGGTTAATATTTCATCTGCTTCCAAAGATTGCTGCAAGTCAAACCATTGCTCTTCAGCCATATCATAAAACTCAAATAAGGTATCTTTGGGTAAATCTGAAAAGCGGCGTTGCATGTTTTTTGGTAACGTATCAAATTGAACCCGTGGCGCCCATAAAGTAACACGACCATTCGCTAATAAAGATTCCATCAAAGAAACAAGGGTGCGTTTTTCAAGGTTATCAGATTGCCGATAGGTATCACTCGGAATAATAATATAGTGCTTCCTACCAAGCTTATGGTGATACCACTGCAAGTTTTCACGTAATGAAGCAATACGATAAGAGCGGTTTATTTTAATGGCATCAATAACACTAAAGTGCTGTCCATGATATTTTCCACTCAGATAATTGCGCTGTTGTGAGTATTTTCCATTACCATACCCGACAAAGAAAATAATTAAATCGATCATAACGCCTAGTATTAAGGGGGTGAAATCTCCTGACTTAACCGCTTCTGCACTTTGTTCTTTTTCTATTTCAGTATCGTTTTCAGTACTAGAAAAAAGCAAATCTTTGACCGCGGAAGGAATCACTAAAAAGACTTTTAAAGCGCGCGTCATAACCTCACGATGATCTTGAGAATTAAATAAACGAATATTTTTCAGCACAGGCAACGCATCAATACGTGATAATAGCTGTTGTGATTTTTGCGTAATAGTAGCATCAGGACAAAAAACACTACGATTGCCACTGTTATGAAGCGTATTTAATGTTTCTCGATTTTCACCACTGTGTATCTTGAGTTGTCTTTTCGCATTAATAAGATCAGGCGCTTGTTTATAACGATTAACCTCTGCAATTACCACATTCATTGCTTTTTGTAGTTCTTGAATATTTGCATCAGGCGCATAACCATAACGAATACTATCGAGCTTATTAATTTTCTGTGCTACTTCATCATTTAATAATGAAATATTACTATTCATTAAGGTAAATAAAGTATCTTCACTATTACGCAAAGACAAGCGTGGACCTGCCCCAGGAGAAGAGTTATCGCCGCAAGTCCCCCCTCTGTTCTTTTCTAATAAAGCGGTTTCTTGAGAGTATTCTGCAAGCTCAGTTGCTATTTTTTTAATACTTGAGAAAGTGTCTTGATACACTCTAACATCACTCAAACTATCATCTAACTGTGTATTAAAATTATGATAGGCATAGTTATCTGCCTGAAT